>DFJS01000055.1 GCA_002373165.1 Ruminococcus sp. UBA3665 | reverse complement strand
GTCTGGGGAGTGGTAGTAGTCGTCTGCGGAGTTGTGGTAGTCGTTTGAGGAGTTGTGGATGTCGTTGTCGTGGTGGTGCTTGTAGATGTAGTGGAAGTAGTCGTTGTTGTAGACGTAGTAGTGGTTGTAGTCGTTGTAGTAGATTCAGTTGTTTCGGGTTCGGGAGCTGAACCTACTTGATCTGCAAATAACTGTACCCAATACACTCTTGTTCCTTTTTCTGCGATGCCTATTCCTACATAATTCCAACGGGAATCTACAATTTTTGCCTTATACTCATCACGACTCAGAAAAGCATTCAGCATTTTTTCAGCAGTATTGAATCCGTAGGCAGAATTTTCTGCACCTGCCGTATAGGAAATATTATATTCCGCCATGATGGTATAGCCCTGACTGCCGTCCGGCCGAAGATTGGAAAAATCAGTCAGCTGTTCCTGAGCACGTGCCATGGCAGCGCGAGTCATCAGATCATTAGACTGTAATGAAGATACTCCTTCCTGCTGACGAGCCTCATTAATCAGTTGAATCATTCTGGCAGTTTCCGCATCATAATCCAGAGCCGATACAGATACCGGCGCATACAAAGAGCTGGAAGCAATAATTCCTGCTGCAAGCAAAACTGCTGTACATTTCATAAATTTCATAACAAATTCCCCTTATTCATCAAGATAAACCAAAAAATTCTTTCAGTGACTGCTTTCCGTTTGTTCCCAGATAAGCAGAATATTTTAAAATCATAGCCGCATCGGAAGCAGTCCGCTTGCTGTCGCCGTCCAGATCTGCACGCTGCTGCTGTTCGCCGTACAGCACCCCGGAATATCCGGAACCAATTCGTGCCGAATCGGTTAAAATCAAAGCGGCATCCTGTGCATTGATAAGGCCGTCGCCGTTGACATCGCCTAATTCGGGGGAAGTGACTGTCGGCTGACTGATTGGCAGAGTATCTGCGCCGACCTCATCTGCAAACAGCTGTACCCAGTATACTTTTCCGTTGTATTCTGTCACGCTGACTCCTACATAATTCCATCGGGAATCGATAATTTTTTCCTTATGTTTTTCAGAGTTGAGAAAAGCATCCATCATTTTTTCAGCAGTACTATAGCCGAAGGCATCGTTTTCGCCGCCGATGGTGTAATCGATATCGAAATCATCCATAATTGTATAGCCCTGACTGCCGTTTGGCCGAAGATTGGAAAAATTTTCGGTCACTTCCTGAATGCGGGCAGTTGCCGCACGGGTCATTGTTGCAGTAGCGGTCAGCGAAGAAGCTCCGGCTTCTGAACGCGCCTGATTAATCATGGCCAGCATTTTAAACATTTCTTCCGTGCAATCGATTGCAGATACCGGTACGGAAACAGAATAGCCTGCTGTTCCGGACAGAATTATTCCGGCGGCAAGCAGTACCGCTATCTTTTTTTTAAATTTCACAAAAATTCCTCCTTGATATGAGATATTATCTTATTACTTTTATCATAGCAGATAATTTCAAAAAAGACAAGTATTTTTTGTTAATTTTTAAAAAATCTGCTCTCTGCACAAAATCGCTTTTACTGCTTATCGCATATCTTACAAAAAACTCCCTGCCGGGAGCAGGGAGCTTTTCACAAATTGGCCTGAAGAAATTCTTCTGCCATTTTTTCGGCTTCTTCCAGAGAACTGAGCTGATAGCATCTTGCCCGGAAAGAAGCGGCATTTTTCATGCCTGTCAGGTACCAGGAGGCATGTTTCCGGGCTTCCCGGATGGCTAACTGCGGCGGCTTCTGACTATGTTCCAGAATCATGCGGATATGCCTTAGCATCAGCTGCATACGCTCTTCCGGCGAAGGAGGAATATATTCCTGATTTTTAAAATAAGCCGATATTTCTTTAAAAATCCACGGATTGCCGTAAGTTGCCCGGCCGACAGCGACTAAATCAACACCTGTTTCTGCATACATGCGCTGACAGTCAGGAGCAGATTTTACATCGCCGTTTCCGATGACCGGAATTTTCACGGCTTCTTTCACCTGACGGATGACAGTCCAGTCAGCTTTTCCGGAATATAACTGCTGTCTGGTCCGGCCGTGAACGGTCAGGAATGCCGCGCCGGAAGATTCGCACATCTGTGCGAATTCAACTGCATTGATCTGTCCGTCATCCCAGCCGATGCGCATTTTTACTGATACCGGAACAGAAGCTTCTTTCACGGCAGCTCTGATGCAGTCTGCGGCAAGGCCGGGCGTTCTCATGAGTGCCGAACCTGCCCCTGTATTGACGACTTTGGGTACCGGACAGCCCATATTCAGATCAATCCAATCCGGATGATATTCCTGAATCAGATTTACAGCTCTGGCAATAAATTCCGGTTCACTGCCGAACAATTGCAGACCCATAGGGCGTTCGGCTTCGGAAATACGGCAGAGTTCGGCACTGCCTCTGCTGTCGTAGCAGAGGCCTTTGGCGGAAATCATTTCGCTGACGGTCATGACCGCGCCCATTTCGGCGCATAATATTCTATAGGAAGCATCTGCCACGCCGGCCATAGGAGCGAGCGCGGCAGTCTGTTCCAGTTCCAGATTCATGATTTTTATTTTCTTCATAAAGCATTCTCCTGTGTTCAGACTAGTTTTATTTTGCCATAAAATTCTGATTTTGTCAAGGCCTGTATTTTTTCTGAAATTCCGGTTAAGATAACAATATCCATCACAGAAAGGAATGCTGTACATGACGATTGTATTAATCCGTTCGTTTATTTTATATCTTGTTGTCATGTTTTCTGTCCGGCTGATGGGCAAGCGTCAGCTTGGCGAACTTCAGCCGGCAGAACTTGTTGTCACAATCCTGATTTCCAATATTGCCACGCTTGCGCTGGAAGATATCGAAATTCCTTTGCTGCACGGCATTCTGCCGATTCTGGCTCTGGTATGCTATGAAGTGCTTGCTTCGTGGATTTCGCTGAAATCGGTCAGATTCCGCCGCTGGATTTCCGGCAGTCCGAAAATTCTCATCCGGAACGGCGTAATTGATCAGAATATGATGAAAACACTCCGGTTTTCTGTTGACGACCTGATGGCTTCTCTGCGCATGAGCGGTATATTTTTCCTGGAAGATGTACAGTTTGCCATTGTAGAAACAAACGGCAGTGTTTCGTTCTATCAGAAATCCGCCTGTCAGCCTGCCGAAAAACAGGATCTGCAAGCTTTTCAGCCGTCCATCGATCCGCCGCAGACGATTGTCGCCGACGGAAAGCTCCGGGAAAGTGCGCTTTCTGCAATCGGTCAGGACAGACAATGGCTGGAAACAATTCTGCATCAGGAAAAAATCAGCCTGAAAGATATTTTTATTCTCACTGCGGATAAATCCAGTCAGTACCAGCTGATTCCGAAAGGAGTGAATGCTTCATGAACCGCTGCAAAGCCAGTGTTTATATTCTGCTTAGTCTGATTTTGTTATGTGTGATTTCTCTGATGGAATTACAGCATCAGTGCAGGGAGTATCTGCTTTTAGTAGATGATGTCATTGCCGCCGTGGACAAGCAGCAGACAGACCATGCACTGCTGGCATTCGATCAGATGGAACAGCATTGGGAGCCTTATCATGATATTAACGGCATATTTGTCAACGGCAGCGAACTGGATTCCATCCGCGAAATTATGTCCGGTCTGCGGCCGCTGATTTCTGACGGCCATCCGGAAGTCCGTGCCGAACTGCTGAAACTGCGCAGTCTGGTGCTTTCTGTCTATCAGGAGGAACTGCCCGAAATATGGCATATTCTCTAACAGCAGAAACGCTCTGCACAAGGCAGAGCATTTCTGATTTCTGTATGTCAGAATCATCAGTCAAGCGTTTTGATTACGCCGATGATGTATTTCATCAGCAGGAGAGAATCATTGGAATCAATTAGCTGATTTTTATCCAGATCTGCCGCCTGATTCTGTTCTTCCGTAAAAATTTCCTTTCCCATCACGGCTCTGTTGATCATGACTGCATCGACGATATTTACAAGAGAATCTCTGTTGATGTCTCCTGTTTTCGGGATATTTTTTTCAGAATTCTCATTCTGTCCGGGTTCTGCCGCGAGGCAGATTGTATAGCCGAGCGTTTCCTGTACGGGGAAATTTTTCAGCAGAGCGGCAGGAACAATTGCATAATAAATTCCGTTTTCGATTCTGGTAACTGCAACGCCGTTTTCCCGGAGACGGTCAGATTCCTGTTCCAGTGCACCCTTGCCATCCGGACTTTCATCGCTGAAAATCCGGATTGCCACACTGAGTTTTGCCTCCGGAAAGGCATCAGTCAGGGCATTGACAAGACCGCTGCAATCGAACGTTCCGGGATTGGGTTCATAAGCAGCTTCGATTCCGTTCTCATTGCCGTTTACATGACAAATTACATTTCCGCTACGGACAGCATAGGCATCCTGATAGTCCCGGAGATCGACAGGATTCTGATAAAACGTATGTTTTGCTTCTTCTTCAGGAATATATTCCAGAACAGGAGCCAGACTGATGCGATATCCCAGCGTTGATTTTGCCGGGAAATTCCGGAGCTGGGAAGCTGTGACATAGGCCTGACTTGCATAATATCCGGGTCGGGGATTCAGCATTTCAATGCCGTTTGCTTTCAGACGATCGGCTTCGCCGGCCAGTTCTTCTGTAATCAGGTCAGAAACATACTGCTTGATTTCTTTCCGGATACGGCGCACCTGAATGAGAATTTCCTCTTCTTCGGGAGTGATTTCTTCGCCGGAAGCATATGCATCATAAAGAGCCTGTGTATCTTCCAGGAACTGGGCATATGTTTTTTCATCAGCCGTATGTTCCAGAGCAAATTTTTCTCTGGCATCGCTGTAAGTATCCTGTGAATACACAGTTTCGATATGCACGGAAAAGACTGCATCGGGATACAGAGCAAGAACGGCTTCCAGCAAAGGGCTGAGAACATAAGTTCCCATATCGGGAGTGACAGCCGTGCTGTCGCGGCAGACTTTCAGAGGGCAGTAGACAAGATTTTCATCCGTGACGGCCTGCGATTCGGCAAGGGTATATCTTCCGGCGACGATGTAATCCGTTTCCTCCGCGGATGTCAGCACAGCGGTCATACTGCAAGTAAGCATCACAGCCGCACATAAAGCAGATACTAGTTTCTTCATAAAAATTCCTCCTTTGAATGATATTAATTTATGCTTCTTACTCTACAAGACGGAAACTATCCGGCATTATGACAGAAAATTTTTATTTTTCTCTGAAAAAATAAAAAATCCCCCTGTTTTGTCAGGGAGATTCTGATTTTTTTTACGCAATTACAGGATCCGGTTCAAAAATCAGTTCCGGAATTTCGGTATGAATCCGGCCTTCCAGCATATGAATGACTTTCTCCAGCGAATACAGATGCCAGATTTCGCTTGCCGCACAGCATTTATCGGCAATGGTAATGATATAGCTTTCTTTATACTTCGGCAGCGGAAAGCATAACGGAAACATATGCTTCCGGATGATATCACGTTCCACCTGATTCAGCTCGAATTCTTTTTCGGCATTTTTCAGTGCTACAATCGGATGCATGAATGTATGATATTTACACGCAGTTTGTTTATCATGCCAGTCATACAGAAAGAAATCATGCAGAAGACAGCCTCTGACCAGACTTTTTTTATCTATTTTCCGGATATGCAATACTTCGGCAACCCGCAGAGCCATATAGGCTACGCAAATAGAATGTGTAAAGCAGTCTGTTGTGCCATGCTGCATAAAATTCCGTTCTGACTGCATATTCGGCGACCGGAGGATATCTTCGCCATATTCCAGCACCTGGTCTGTGAGTTTCTTGTCTGCTTTGATATACCACATAATCTCATGCCCTTTCTTTTGATTTTTTCATCATGCTGTTCCTGTATTGTTTATTATACACCCGTCTATTTTATTTGTCAAGAGCATCCTGAGAAGAAACCGGCTCCGGAAGAAGTTCTTTCTGCTCCTGTTGTTTTTTTTCTTCTTTTTTCTGACGCAGCCATGGCAGAAGCCGTTCCTGATACAGCATATCCGCAACGGCAATGACAGGAATCGCCAGCAGAATGCCAAGTATCCCGAACATCTTGCCGCCCAGTATAATCGATACAAGAGTCAGCACGGGCGACAGTCCCAGCGAATTGCTGAACAGCTTCGGCTTGATGACATAGCCGTCCATGGCCTGTAAAATAACGGTAAATATCACGAAATACAGCCCATGTACCGGGTTTGTCAGCAGAAGGAACACCAGTCCCAGCACGCCGCCGATCAGGGGGCCGAATGTCGGAAGCAGATTGGTAATACCCACAATCAGCGAAATCAGCGTAATATTCTGCATTCCGAACAGTGCCATAAATACTGCATTCGTTACGCCGATGATACAGGCATCCAGCAGACTGCATCCGATATACTGGATAAAAATTTCATTGCATTTTGTCCAGAACTGATTTCCGGATTCTATTTTTTCCTCGTCTGTCACTGCCGAACGCAGACGATACAGCGCAGACTTCATATTTTTTTTGGACATCATAAAATATACGGCAATAATAAACCCGATGATAATATTAAACACAGAAGAACCGATATCGCCTATTTTACTCATGACAGAATTCAGATTATTTTTCAGTCCGCTGAAGAACGTCCCGACATACTGCGTGATATATTCCATAATCTGGGACTGTTCAATATGAATGCCCTGCTGAATCAGCATCTGATTGATATTATTAATCAGATTCTGGATATTTCTGTAATATGTATCATAATTGGCAACAATGCCGGTAATGCTTCCCGTAATAGCCGGAACGACCATCAGAATCAGCAAAGTCAGCAGCACCAGCACACAGCCGATTGTCAGAATTACGGAACATGCATGGCGGCTGTCTTCGCGCTTTACTTTCCGGAACAGTGTTTTTTCAAAATAATTCGACACTGGATTCATCAGATAACCGAAAATCAGGCCTATCATAATCGGCGAGAAAATCCCCCACAGCGAACCGATCCAGCTGAAAAAAATTCCGATATTGGAAAGCAGCAGATATAATACTACTGCCGAACAGGTTGCGATGGTATAGGCCGCCCATCTTTGTCTGACCAATTCTTTGAATTTCATAAATCTACCCCTTTGAATTTTTTATTTTCATGATGATTATAGCACAGAATCCAGTTTCTGTCAAGCAAAAAACCGTCCCGGCCGGATTTCCGGTCAGGACGGATAAAATTTTTATTTTTTCTGAACCGGTCAGAATTAATACATACCGCCTGCGGGCATCGGAGGTGCCGGAGGTTCGGGTTCTTTGATATCAGCAACAAGGGATTCTGTTGTCAGAACCATTGCAGCGACAGATGCGGCATTCTGGAGTGCGCTTCTTGTTACCTTAGTCGGGTCAACAATTCCGGCAGAAATCATATCTACATAAGTTTCGTTATAAGCATCGAAACCGTAGCCGACTTTATCTGCATTGACAATCTTGTCAATAATAACGCTGCCTTCCAGACCGGCATTCAGGGCAATCTGACGGAGCGGAGCTTCCAGAGCCTTGCCGATGATCTGTGCGCCTGTCTTTTCGTCGCCTTCCAGTGTTTCAATCAGAGCATTGACAGCAGGAATGGCATTGATCAGAGCAGTACCGCCGCCGGCAACAATGCCTTCTTCCACTGCGGCCTTGGTAGCGGCCAGAGCATCTTCAATGCGGAGCTTCTTTTCTTTCATTTCGATTTCGGTAGCTGCGCCGACTTTGATGACTGCCACGCCGCCGGAAAGTTTAGCAAGTCTTTCCTGGAGCTTTTCTTTATCGAAATCAGATGTTGTTGTTTCAATCTGTGCTTTAATCTGAGCGACTCTGTCCTTGATAGCAGAGGAATCGCCTGCGCCGTCCACAATGATTGTATTTTCTTTCTGGATGACAATCTGACGAGCGCGGCCAAGCTGGGAAATCTGTGTATCTTTCAGTTCCAGGCCGAGTTCTTCTGTGATGACTTCGCCGCCTGTCAGGATTGCGATATCTTTCAGCATTTCCTTTCTTCTGTCGCCAAAGCCCGGAGCCTTGACAGCAGCGCACTTGAAGACACCTCTCAGATTATTCAGGATAATAGTTGTCAGGGCTTCGCCTTCGATATCCTCAGCGATGATTACCAGCTTTTTGCCGGACTGCACCAGCTGTTCCAGCAGGGGCAGGATTTCCTGAATATTGCTGATTTTCTTATCTGTAATCAG
>DFJS01000022.1 GCA_002373165.1 Ruminococcus sp. UBA3665 | reverse complement strand
GTACGAGAGGACCGGGATGGACGTACCTCTGGTGCACCAGTTGTTCCGCCAGGAGCACAGCTGGGCAGCTATGTACGGATCGGATAAACGCTGAAAGCATCTAAGCGTGAAGCCGTCCTCAAGATAAGATTTCCCCTCTTTTGAGTAAGACCCCTTGTAGACTACGAGGTTGATAGGTCAGAAGTGTAAGCGTGGTGACATGTTCAGCTTGCTGATACTAATCGGTCGATCACTTTTCCTCTTTGTGAATTGTAAGTTCTCAGTTGCAAGATATTCTTTATTCTGATTTTCATAGCCGGTGCTGATGGCAGAGAGGTTCCACCCGTTCCCATTCCGAACACGGCAGTTAAGCTCTCTCACGTCGATCATACTTGGCTGGTGACGGCCCGGGAAATTAGATAAGTGCCGGCATTATTTCAAAAAGAGCGGTTTTCCGCTCTTTTGTCATATCACATTGGGCCATTAGCTCAGTTGGTCAGAGCTCCCGGCTCATAACCGGATGGTCCTGGGTTCGAGTCCCCGATGGCCCATACAGAAAACCGCTGGAAGTTCCGGCGGTTTTTGTTTTTCTGAAAGGAGCGACTATGAGCAGAAGTTATAAAAAATTCCCGGTCTGCAAGGACAGTGCTTCTGATGCTTGCGGAAGAAGTCCCAAAAATTTTGCAAATCGTGCCGTCAGAAGAAGCTGTTTTATGCCAACCGGAAAAGCAGGATATAAAAAATTATATTGCAGCTGGTGTATCTGCGATTATCGTTTTTATGAATGCAGAAACGAAAAAAGATTTAAAGCTTTATGGGAAAATGGATTGCTTCGTTATTTTGGGGATGAATATGCAGAAGCCTTGAATTTCTGGAAAAAATATTATATCAGAAAGTGAGAATTTTATGGAACAGGATATTACTTTGAATATTCATTGGACAATTCCGAATGAATTATGGATGAAACTTTTGCCGTTAGTTCAAAAACTGAATGCAAATGGAATTACCCATTCTGTCGAGCCGGGCGGATTACAGCTTTATTCTGAAAATGAAGATTTGCCGGAACAGCTGTGGAATGATTTGATTTCGGAATTCTGTGAAAATGCTTCGGAAATTCTGGGCTTTCCGGTCGGGGATGCCTGCGGCGATTTCCCATGTATACCGTTTGAAAGGTGATTTTTATGGAACTGCTGTTTTTCGCTCCGGAAGAATATTATGATTTGATGTTATATCAGCATCAATATCAGATTATCGCAAAAGACGAGGGTTTAGATTCGATTTTAGTCGGCATTGCTGAAAACGGACAGGTCTTTTCTCTGGACACACAAGAATCTAGAGAAAATTATGCAGTTTATCTTGCATCCAGTCCGGAAATATTCAGAAAAGAAATAGAATTATTTCAGGAATTTTGCGGAAATCGTCCGCAGAACGAAACAGAGGAAGAATTAAAACAATTTGCTGATAAATTCCGTCAGCGGATTCTGCAATTGGATAAAAATGCTTTTTCTGATCCTGAAAATTACTGGTCAGTCATCGCCGAGGAACTGGAATGCGGCGTTATTTGATTTCCTGCTGTTCAGAATCGAGTTTTGCGAGCACTCCGAAAGACTGCCGCAGACTGCTGACTCCGAAAATTCGCAGAGATTTGGAGCTTTTCGGCAGAGCATTGAGAGCCTGTTTCGGAACAATGCAGAGTTCAAACCCCATGCGCCGGGCTTCCTCCACACGCTTGACAATATGCGAAACATTCCGGATTTCTCCGGCAAGGCCGACTTCGCCGATGGCAATTAATTTATCCGGAATCGGCTTGTCCGTCAGACTGGAATATAAAGCTAAGGCAACAGGCAAATCCCCGGCAGGTTCGTCAAGCCGGAATCCGCCGACGATATTCAGATAAACATCAAGATTCCCGTAAGCAAGGCCGAAACGTTTTTCCAGAACGGCCAATAATAATGACATGCGGTTATAATCGAATCCGGTTGCAGTGCGTTTCGGAGAGGAATAGCCGCTTTTGGAAACCAAAGTCTGCACTTCGGCGAGAATCGGCCGGGAACCTTCCATGACACAGGCAATACATGTTCCGGAAACGCCCAGCGGCCGGCCGGCAAGAAGCATCTGTGAGGGATTCTGCACTTCTTTCAGGCCTTTGTCCTGCATATCGAATACGCCGATTTCGTTTGTCGAGCCGAAACGATTCTTGACGGCGCGGAGCACACGATAGCTCATATGGCGTTCGCCCTCGAAAAACAGAACAGTATCGACAATATGTTCCATGACTTTAGGGCCGGCAATTGCGCCGTCCTTGTTGACGTGTCCGACGATGAAAGTCGGAATTTCCAGTTTTTTTGCCGTATGCATAAACAGATTTGTACATTCGCGGACTTGTGTCAGACTTCCGGGCGTGGAGGAAATCTGTGTAAGCTGCATAGTCTGGACTGAATCGATAATGACAATATCCGGTTTTGAGATTCCGATAGTATCACAGACGGCCTGGGCATCTGTTTCAGTGAGGATATATAATTTATCGGAAGAAACGCCAAGGCGTTCCGCGCGGAGTTTGATCTGTCTGCCGGATTCTTCTCCGGAGACGTAGAGAACAGTATGCTGTCCGCCCATAAACTGACAGATCTGCAAAAGCAGAGTACTTTTGCCGATGCCGGGTTCGCCGCCAAGCAGAACTATCGAGCCTTTGACGAGTCCGCCGCCGAGCACTCTGTCGAGTTCGCCGCAGCCTGTACTGTAGCGGACTTCGTTTTCATAGCTGATATCGGCGATTTTATGAATTTTATGGGATAAATCAATAACAGTATGATTTTCCTGTGAGACTTCCGGAAGAAGTTCTTCAAGAGTATTCCATTTCCGGCATCCCTGACAGAAGCCGCTCCATTTGGAAGTAGTCCAGCCGCATTCGGCGCAGACATATTGAATTTTATCTTTTTTTGCCATGGTAACAATCCTTTCTGACAGAAAAAACCGTCTTTTGGGGACGGTTTTTATTTTTTGTGTTCGCGGAAAAATTCCTCAATCGTGGAGGCAACAGCTTTTGTTTCTTCGGATATATAGCAGTCCCGGAGTGCCTGAAAAACAACAGGCAAATCCTGTTCATCTGCGTTTTTCAGCGAATTGACTGCCGAACAGCGGATATGATAATCTTGACTGTGCAGGAAGGAGAGAAGCAGTGCAAGACTTTCCGGAGATTGAAACTGATACAGTGCATAGGCGCACGCCAGAAGACAGCCCTCGGAAGTTTCTGTGTTCCGGTATTTTTGAATAAATTGAATCTGCTCGGAAAAATCAGATACAAAATCAGAAACAGAATCGGCCCACGACATGACGGCAAAGCTTCGGGCGAGCTCGTCCGGTTCGGTAAGGATGGCTTTTTTCAGCCTGACAGGAATTCTTTTATCAGGAAATCCGGAGAGGACATCATAGACTTCCGTCCGGACAAGGGCATCTTCGTCATCGCACATAGAAAGCAGGGAAGAAATATTTTGTTCTGTGTGAGGCAAATCCGGAAGAAGGTCAGCTGCCTGACAGCGGACAAGCGGATCGGCATCAGAGAGACAGTGATAAATAAAAGCCTGTTCTTCCGGAGAGAGTTCTTTTTCTTCCAGCGACAGCAGAATTTCAAATGGATTCATGAGAATTACTTCTCCTTTTCGGTGACAACAGCGGCATATTTCCCGATTTGTTCAAAACGCTGTTCTGTTTTTTCACGGCCGTAGGAGATCAGGCCATGAGAATCATAAGGGTCATTGAAATAATAATAATCTGCATCATAGCCGACAAGTACCATACAATGTTCATTAGCAAGCCAGTCATACCAGATATCCGTGGGATTTCCTGTTTCGTCCAGAAGATACCAGCCCACATTCGGGAACGGTTCCCACATGCAGATAGTCGCCCAGATCAGAACGGGTTTTCCCTGCGGAAGATAAGTTTCTGCAATTTCCTGCAAATCTTTTCCGGAAATATCAGCGGCCTGATAAGCTTCCGGCAAAAGCTGGTTGAGTGTTTTGACGATAATCGGCGCAAAACATCCGAAACTGGAATCATCTTCGGGGTCGCCGATAAAAGCGTTTTCGGGGTGCGGAGCATAAGTCTGTCCGTCAATTTCCTGTGGGTACTGACATTGCATCAGATCAATCAGATCATAGACATCTGTTTCCTGATGCGTATAATATTCCAGGAGCATTTTAGCACTGACGATTTCGCAGCCTGTCGGCAGAATATTTTCCTGGGAATAATAGGGAACATCTTCCAGGATAACAGATTCCGGCGGTTCGGGAGGCAGTGTTTCGGGTTCTGTAGTTTCAGGCTGAGTATTTTTGGCATCGGAAGAATTGCCTGAAACAGGCAGAGTTTCCGTTTCTGTTTCGAGCAGATAAGTTTCAATTATAAACGAATGGGAAATATATGGGGCACTGGCATCAGCTTCGGGAGCTTCGGACAGAAACAGAAAAACCAGCATGAAAATCAGAAATCCTGTTACAGGATAATATCTTTTGAGGAATGCAGTAAATTTTCCAGACATGAAAATTCCTCACTTTCAGAAAAATATCTCACTGTCTATTTTACTGCAAAACCGGCAGTTTGTCAAGAGAGTTCAGGCATTTTCGGCACAATACTGAATTAAAGCAGAATAAAGCGTAAAGGCGACTTTCTGCTGATAGTCTTCCGTGACAAGCAGAGCGGCTTCATCAGGATTGGAAAGAAAGCCGCATTCGGCCATAACAGTAGGATTTTTGCTGTAGTAGCAAAGAAATAATTCTTTTCCGCAAAGTTTGATTTCGCGTTTATTATCCGGCTGAAGAAAGCTGACAAACTGATTCTGGAGCATTTGTGCAAGCGCGGCATTTTTGGAATTTGTATCAGAATAGAACATCTGGGCACCGCTGTATCGGGAATCTGTAAACTGATTCTGATGAATCGAAAGACAGATTGCTCCCTGAACAGAATTGAATAATTCCAGACGGTTATCCATATCAGAGCTTTTCTGATTGGCAATGCCTTCTACACCGTCATCATGAATAGAGCGGTCAGAATCCCTGGTAGTGAGGACTGTATAGCCGGACATAGTAAGTAAATCGCGCAAATCCAGCAGAATTGCAAGATTGATATTTTTTTCCGGGTCACCGTTGATGGAGACACAGCCGCCGTCCATACCGCCGTGCGGCGGGTCAGCTTAAACTGAGTTACTGGTTCAGTTTTTCAGAAAAAATCCTCCCATTGCGGGAGGATTGATTTTTGTCAGATTACTGCGAAACCAGATAGTTATGCATATCCAGTCTTTTTTCAAATTCTTCCACGGGCAGAGGTCTGTCAAACAGGAATCCCTGTGCAAGTTCGCAGTGATTATCCCGCAGAATGGCAAGCTGTGCAGGCGTTTCGACACCTTCTGCAATGCATTCAAGTCCCAGTTCTTTCGCCATGGACACAACGTATTTGAACATGATTCTTCGGATACTGTCTTCTTTTTCCTCATCTTCGGGGAGGAAAATCTTATCTACTTTCAGCACATTCCACGGAACAACCCGGATGAGATTCAAAGAAGAATAGCCCATTCCGAAATCATCTACAGAAGTACAGATATTTTTCTGATGCAGTTCATCAACGACACGTTTCAGAGCCTTGAATTCTACATCTGTAGTTGTTTCAGTCAGTTCAATTTCGAGATATTCATGAGGCACGTTATGACCGTCAATAATATTCAGGATATTTTTCAGTAAATCGCCGTTGAGCATATGTTTTCGTGAGAGATTTACGGAAATTCTTACAACATGTCTGCCTTCATCCAGCCATTTCCGGATATGTCCGCAGACCATGTCCAGCATGTAGAAATCCAGTTTGCAGATGTCGCTTGTCTGTTCCAGTACAGGAATAAAATCAGCCGGGGAAATCATTTTATCATCATGAAACCAGCGGCAAAGTGCCTCTGCACCGCAGAGTTCTCCTGTCTGTATGTTCACTTTCGGCTGATAGAATACCCGGAATTCCTTATTCCGCAGTGCGGAGGGGAATCTTTTCTGAATCCGCATTGCTTTTTCTCTGTCCATCAGCAGTGTATCACTGAAATACACAATTTGTTCCTGTGTGCCGCTCTGTGCAATCCGGTATGCCTGGATAATTTTCCCTATAATATCATTGGGATTCATGACAGCATAGCCGTCCGGTATCACGAAAATTCCTGCACAGGCGGTCACTGTAACAGTATTTCCGCTGTCATCATAAGGAACACTGGCTTCTGTCAGATAATCCGTCAGCTCCGGGAGAAGTGCCTGTTCACAGATACAGACAAAGGAATCTCCGCCGAGACGGGACAGCAAGCCGTTTTTTCCAATCATTGCTTCTATATGCTGATAGTGATTTTTCAGGACTTTGTCACCGGCAGTGCGTCCGTATTCTTCATTTACAAGTGCGAAGTGCCGGAGATTATAATTGACTGCCGCCATGCCGTCAAAGCCGCCGGGCTGACCTTTCCATGACAGATACCGGAAGAAACTGCGGATATTACGGAATCCGGAATCATCATAGAATGCAAGTGCTTCTGCAATATCCTGTAAGCGGTTACGGCTGATGAATGCTAATGCTGTACGCATAGTGAGGTCAACTTTTTTCAGTTCTTCCTCTGTCAGAGGTTCTTCCTCCTCTGCCATATAGACGGTCATGGTCGTAATTGACAGAAAACGTGTTACAAAACGTACAGTATGCACAGGTTTTCCTTCTTTGCCTGTATCATAGCTAATCATGGTTTCACCTTCTCCGCGGGCTTCCTCACCGGGATTGCGGTAGAAATGCGTTACGCCTTTTGAAAGCCGGAACATTGCGGAAATTTCGTTCAGGATGGATTCAATCACAGAGGTATCAAATTTCTGGTTGACAATCTGTGTTTCGGAGGCAAGCTGTTCATACAGCTTGTAAAACCTCAGTTCTTTTTCCATATTCATACAGTTCACCATCCATTCTCAAGAGTTTCCATAGGAAGTCACGAAAGCAATCAATTCTTCACCGTACATTGTCCGGAACATATCCATGACACCTTCTGTTGCTTTCCGGAAAGGCTGTAAATCCGGATATACAATTTCCATTCCGACATTTTCGAGTTCTTTCACATAGTCTTCTGTCTGCTGTTTCACGAGCGTTCTGTTCTGTTTTTCGGCATCTTTGGCAGCATTCTGGATGATATCCTGATATTCGGGTGTCAGTTCTTCCCAGAGGTTCTGACGGATTGTCAGAGGCATAGCATCATAGCTGTGATTCGTCACAGAAAGATATTTCTGCACTTCATAGAGCTGATTATTATAAATGACCGGAATCGGGTTTTCCTGTGCATCAAACTCGCCGTCCTCAAGAGCCTGTTTCAGTTCTGCAAAAGGATAGCTTCTGGGGTTGGCATGGAGAACCGACATGGTTTCCATGACAATCTGATTTTCCGGTGTACGGATATTCAAGCCTTCCATATCGGAAACTTTTTCAATTGCTCCGGCACTTTCCGAAGTTGTGACACAGCGGAATCCATTATCGAAATAGGCGAGTACATGCATATTATATAATTCCAGTTCGTCATCTACCTCCTGTATTTCGGGACTGTCGATGAAATTCCATGCGGATTCAAAATCCTCAAACAGGAACGGCAGAGCGGACACGCCGACTCTTGTCGCATATAATGCATAGTTTCCGGCACTGGACACTGTCATATCCACATCACCGCTAATCATTCCGGCAATGAGTTCCGAATCGCTTCCGAGTTCTCCGGACGGGTGAATTTCTATCAGAATATCGCCGTTGGTTTTGGATTCCACAGTTTCTTTAAAGCTGTCGAGTGCAATTCCGCGGGGGTCATCTTTTCCGGTGGAATAGCCTACGCGGACTGTAACCGGATATTCCATACTGCTGACAGCCGTTTCTGTAGGCACTTCTGTCTCTATGGAAACTGTATCATTTGTTTGACTCTGACAGCCCGTCAGCAGCAGAAATACAGCAGAGAATGCAAGCATTTTATGTTTCATTTTCGTTTTCTCCTTTTCTGAAAAGTGCATACATATTCTTTCCGCTTCCTTTTACCCGGTAGAGCGCACTGTCAGCATTGCGGTATAATGTATCATAGTCAGTTCCGGCAACTCCGTAGATTGCAACCCCGACGCTGACAGAAACATGCACTTCCGCCGCATAGCCAGTGTAAGTCTGTTCCATCCGTGTACAAATCTGAGCGGCACGCTCTGTAATCATTTCTTCTGTCAGAGCATCACAGGTATAGAATGCTGCAAACTCATCGCCGCCGATACGCCCCACGCATTCTTTGCTGCCGAAGATTTCGGAAAGCTTGTCTGCTACATCTGTAAGTACCTTATCGCCCATGGCATGACCGAGATTATCATTGACGGCTTTAAAGTTATCCAAATCAATAATATACAGTGCCAGTGCTTCCGGCGGACGGGATAATGTTCTGCTGGTCTGTGTCTGAAATGCGCCTTTGTTCAGAATACCCGTCAGCGAATCTGTAGATGCCTGTTCCATGAGTTCCATTTCTTTGTTTCTCTGCTCATCCACATCGAAAATACTGCCGAGTATCTGCACAGGTTTTCCGGCTTCATCCCGGATGATGGTTGCATTCAGCCGATACCAGTAGTAAGAGCCGTTTTTGTTTTTGAGACGGAATTCACCCTGTATTGCCGACTGACCGCTTTCAGGGATTGCGCGGATTGCCTGACAAATATGAGCATCTTCTTCATGAATCAGTTTCAGGAATCCTTTTGCATCATCATGATTGTATACGGGTTTGCAGTTTGCGATGATATGTGAAACATTGCCTTCTACAGTCATGGTCTGGGATTTGTAATTGTAAGAGAAAATAATATTATGAGACTGGTTGTTCACAAGCCTGAACCGCTCGTTCATATCCTCAATCTTGTCACTGCTCCGAAGCAGGGACAGAATATGCAGCAGAATAATCAGGAACAATACAATGACAATTGCAATCATCATGCCGACATAAATCATAATCTGGTTTGTCTGCTTAGTGACGATGGATTCCGGCATGATATTCGTGAAATACCAGTCATGAATGCCGATGGGAATCATCAATGCAATAAACCGCTGTCCGGAATCCGTATAATAAACAGATGCGGTACTGCCGTCATCAGGAATCTGTACATCAGGAATGACATCAGCAACTGATTGAGCATCTTCCCTGACGAATCCTCCGGAACATTTTGCAAGGATTTTCCCTTCCCGGTTAAACAGTATGTTCGATGCAGTGTTTGAGAATGTAATGGATTCCAGAATCGAGTTAAGCGTTTCTTTGGTGAACGTTCCATAGATAACCCCTTCCACGCGGTCTCCCTTCTGAATCGGAACTGCCAGAACAAGAACTTCGTCGCCCTCCTCATCCAGAACAGTCGAAATAGAAATCGCATGATTTCCCTGCATGGCTTCCTGATAATAATCAGACAGCAGGATATTTCCGGATGATGTGCCGTTATAATTGATGGTCGCGCCGGAAGAATTGGCAACGCCAATATTTTTGAATTCTCCTATGCCCTTGGTAGACATAATGGTTTCTTTCATAGCGTTGTAGTCGGAAAGGTCAATGCTCTGAAAATAACGTGCCTGTGATTCGAGCATCGTCAATTGGTCATCCAGCTTGATATAAAAAATCTCAGATACTGCCTTAGCACTTTCTGTCAGGTGCGTTTCTTCGACAGTCTGTATTTTCGCATTCAGCCGGTTTCTAAAAATCAGAAACCCGACTGACAGTGCAAGCAATACAAAAGCAACAACCGCAAAAGTGCGGAGATGTGCAGTTTTTCTTTTCTTCATGATGTCATTCCCTTTCATGCAGGATTTCTTTAATTATAGTATAACATATTTTTACATGATTTTCAATGAATTTTTAGTAAAATTTTATATGATGTGCAGGAATCTGATTTTCTATTGACAAATGCTGTATTTTTTGATATAATTTTAGCATATTAAAACTGATACACGAAGGGAGAAAAATTATGCTTTATACAATTCAAAACAGTTATCTTTCAATCAGTGCCGATACATTCGGCGCAGAACTGCATTCTCTGAAATGCGGAGAACTGGAATATCTCTGGCAGTGCGGAGACGCATGGAAACGCTATGCACCGATTCTGTTCCCGTTCATCTGCGCCCCGGCGGATAAAAAATATCTTATGGACGGCAAAGAATATCAGATGAAGGCAAATCACGGCTTCGCACGGGATATGGAATTCACATTCCTGCGTCAGACTGAGAATGAGCTTGCCTTCGAGCTGACCGAGAACGCCGAAACTCTGGCACAGTATCCGTTTCATTTCCGTCTTGAAATCATATACCGGCTTTCACAGGATGGTGCAGAAGTCTGTCATATCGTGGAAAATACAGAGCATCAGCCAATGTATTTTTATCTTGGCGGACATCCGGCGTTTCAGTGTCCTATCGGTAATGACGGCGAATTTTCAGATTATTATGTGGAGTATGAAAAGCCGGAACATCTTACACATCAAAACGGCATGGAAGTGAAAGAACTGAGGGAAGGGCGCATTCTGCCTGTGAGCAGAACACTTTTCGATTATGATTCTATTATTCTGCCGTCGCCTGCTTCACATAAGATTTCTTTGAAATCCGGGAAATCCAGTCATTCTGTCACACTGGAATTCCCGGAATCTGACTGTATCACTGTCTGGTCTGCAACAGGTGATAACCGTGCGGCATTTGTCTGCCTCGAACCCTGGACATCTGTGCCGACAGATTTCGATAATGCAGAGCCGGAACTTTCCCGGAAGAAACACGCTATTTCCCTCGATGCCGGACAGCGGTTTTCCTATTCCTATAAAATTTGTGTAAAGTGAGGAAACAGCAATATGAATCATACAGAGCACAGCAAAGAAGCAAGGGGCGCGGCTGACATCGTCCGTAAGGGTTTCTTTGTATTGAAATACATTTGTCCTTACTGTATGGAACGAGTTCAGACAGAGGAATATCCAAACGAAAAGTATCAGACATGGAGCGCTGTAGAAAGCAATTGTGAGAACTGCGGAAAGAAAGTCAATGTTTTGATGGATTAAATTCCGTTTGGATATAAAATAAATATAAAAACATTTCTTTGCATATAGAAATTTTCTATTAAATTGTATTGAAATACGGTATATGTCAATTACCCTGCAATATATTGACAATCCGGCTGTAATGCAGTATAATCAATAATAGAAATTCAATAGGTTTAGAAGGAATAGGAGAAATTTATGGCATGTTTTATCGTACCTGCCGCCGAAGCGGCAGTCGTTACTATTGTACGCAGAATTGCTGAAAGCAATCATGATAAAAAATATTCAGTGACGAAAGTCAATCCCGAAGCGGTACTTGAAAAGAAAACCGAAATCCTGCATCAGACCCGCTGGCTGACAAATCTGCTCTGGGGCGGAAGTGTATTGCTTGCCTTTGAGCATGTATGGCACGGAGAAGTACAGCCGTGGTTTCCGTTTCTGACAGCAATGCACGACCCGGATTCCACTTCCGAAATGCTCCATGAGATGGCAACGAATGGTGTCGGTATGGCGGCACTTGTGACAGCCGTCTGGATTGGCATGGTCGCTGTGAATCATATCCGGCGGAAAAAATCCATTCAGGAGGTGCAGTAATTTGACATTACTGATTGCTGTAACCGCTGCTGTTATCAGTACGGTTATCTGGTATAGTAAGGGCAATACTTACCGTGTATCAACACTCTGCTGGATGTTCTGGGGTGCTTCTCTGATGTGGCTGGTAGATGCGGTTTCGGAATATAGGGAACTGCATGACGAATATTTCACACCGGCTCCGGCAGATATGCTCAATGATGCGTTTCTTGGGGTTTCGGTTGTGGCATTTGCGCTTGTTATCTGGCTTGCTGATTTGCTGATACATGACCCGAAGGGCGTTTTCCGGAAGAAAACACAGATATCTGCTATAAAGGAGGCGAATGAAAATGTCTGAACATCATCACCCTCATCATGACGAAGAAGTCTGTCATGAACAGGAACACAGTCCTGCACATATTCATTCTCACCGTGCGCTGATTGGCTTTGATGAACACGGAATTCCGACTGTTACGCATAAGGCTGACCATCAGGATGACGATGACCCGCAGGCATTTATACGGGATTATATGAATGCGGTTTCCGAATACCGGAAAACATTCCCGTCCAAGCAGGATGTCATCGAACAGACTCCTGACCCGGCTGTCCGTGAGATGATTCTCCGGATGGAACAGCTTGGACTGGATACGACATTCGACCGCTTCGATAAGCAGAAGCCGCAGTGTAATTTCGGACTGGCAGGTATCTGCTGTAAAATCTGCAATATGGGTCCCTGCCGTATTACGGCGAAATCCTCAAGAGGTGTCTGCGGTGCGGATGCCGATTTGATTGTTGCAAGAAATCTGCTTCGTTCCGCGGCGGCTGGCGCGGCACAGCACGGAATGCACGCCCGTGAAGTGATGCTCGCGCTGAAATGGGCGGCTGAAGGAAAACTTAATATTCCGATTATGGGCGAACAGAAAATCAAAGATACTGCCGCATCCTTCGGGATTCCGGTCAAGCATCGGCAGCTGAAGCATATCGCGGCTGATTTGGCAGATGTGCTTCTGGAAGATATGTCCCGTACCGTACCGGATACTTACAAGACGATTCAGGCTTGTGCGCCTCCGGAACGTCAGAAAGTCTGGGAAGAACTTGATATTCTTCCAATCAGCGCATATCATGAAGTGTTTGAAGCATATCATAAATCGGGCTGTGCGACGGACGGCGACTGGAAAAGCATTATGCAGCAGTTTTTACGCTGCGGATTGGCATTTACTTTTTCTGGCGTTGTAGGGGCTAATATTGCAACTGACAGCCTGTTCGGAGTCGGTGACAGAGTCACTTCCAAAGTCAATATCGGCGCACTGGAAAAAGGCTATGTCAATATTGCAGTTCACGGGCATCTGCCGACGCTTGTCAGTCAGATTGTAGCCGTCGGACAGGAAGAAAAATTTATCAGCCTTGCAAAGAAAGCCGGTGCGAAAGGCATTAAATTCTATGGCATCTGCTGTTCAGGGCTTGCCGCGATGTACCGTTACGGCGGTGTCATTCCGCTGTCGAATGCGGTTTCTGCGGAACTTGTGCTTGGAACAGGTGCGCTTGACCTCTGGGTTGCGGATGTGCAGGATGTATTCCCGTCAATTATGGAAGTCGCCCGCTGTTTCAAGACAACGGTTGTTACTACAAGCGAATCTGCAAGGCTTCCCGGCGCGGAACGCTATGAATATGACCATCATCACGCCAATATCGGCGAAACAAGAGAACTTGCTGAAAAAATTGTACTCCGTGCAATTGAAAGCTTTGAGCAGAGAAAGGGCATTCCGGTTTATATTCCGCCCTATGAGGTAGAAGCGGAAGTCGGCTTTTCTGTGGAATATGTTCACAAGCGTTTCGGAAGTATGCAGCCGCTGGCGGATGCAGTCAAATCCGGGCAGATACTTGGTATTGTGAACATGGTCGGCTGTAACAATCCGAAAGTACTGTATGAAAAATGCATTGTAGACGTGGCAGATGTGCTTCTGAAAAACAATGTGCTGATTCTCTCGAATGGCTGTGCCTCTTTCCCGTTGATGAAACTGGGCTATTGCAGTAAACACGCACAGGATAAGGCAGGAGAAAGCCTTCGTGAGTTCCTCGGTGATGATTTGCCTCCGGTATGGCATGTGGGCGAATGTATTGATAATACTCGTTCTTCCGGTATTTTCGCAGGCGTTTCCAATGCACTGGGACACAAGATTTTCGAGATGCCGCTTGCCTTTACTTCTCCGGAGTGGGGCAACGAAAAGGGCATTGATGCCGCGCTCGGCTTCCGGCTGATGGGTGTCAACTCCTATCACTGTGTAGAGGCGCAAATCTATGGTTCAAAGAACGTTATCGAATTTCTGAAAGACGGTACGCGCGAACTGCTCGGCTCTGTGATGTACGTCAACACTGACCCTGTAAAGGTCGGCGAAAAAATTGTGGAAGATTTCAGAACAAAGCG
>DFJS01000045.1 GCA_002373165.1 Ruminococcus sp. UBA3665 | reverse complement strand
TGAACTCGCCGAAGCCTATAAGGCCATGGACAACAGAAAAATGCTGCTGGAAACAATCCGGGATACACTGCCAATCTGTACTTCTGCCTATGCGCTGGCAAGATGCTATACTAATCTTGGCTTTTACTGCACAGATCTGAAAGATTATTCCAGTGCCGTTGCGTTCTATTTCGAGAGCATGATTTTTGAAAAGCATCCGGCTGTTCCCGGCGAACTGCATCATATCTCGATCATCACAGGCGAAAAAATCACGCCTCCTACCAGAAAACAGGTGCTTGCCGCTTTTGAAAAATATAAAATTCATAACGGCCCCGGCGAGGAAGTCATGCATGTTGTCACCTCCCTGTCGAATCAGGCCGCAGAAAAAGAAAACTGGTCGGAAGCAGTCTTCTATTACTATGTCATTTTCGATCTGACAAAAGACCTTGCCTCCAAAACTATGCTTGACCGCTGTCAGGCACGGCTCGAAGAACAGCAGAAATCTGATTCCAAAGGAGAATAACTCATGGTAAAAACAAATATTATGGATTCCACATCCTGCCGCCGCATCACGGAAACACACGGCTGCTTTTCCCTGCTGGAATATGACCGCGATATTTCCGTCAACAAAACAACCGCATCGACAGAATATTTTGCCTCTAAAATGAATGTCAGAAAACGTCAGGTGATTGCCAATCTGACAGGAAACGGCGTCATTATTCAGGCCGGCGCAATGCAGTGGATCGGCGGCAATGTGGATATTACTACCAATATCAGCGGCGTGGGCGATTTTGCCAAAAAATTCATCGGCGGCAAAGTCACAGGAGAAACTGCTGTCAAGCCGCACTATTCCGGCGCAGGAACGCTCGTTCTCGAACCGACTTATAAGCATATTCTCTTTGAAGATGTAGCATCCTGGGGCGTGGAAGGCCTTGTCATTGAAGATAAATTATTCTATGCCTGCGAAGATACTGTCGAAATGAAAATTGTTGCCAGAAGCAATCTTTCTTCCGCGGCACTCGGCGGAGAAGGCTTGTTCAACAACTGCCTGCTTGGCAAGGGCATCGCCGTGCTGGAAAGTCCCGTTCCGCGTGATGAACTCATCGTAATGGAACTCACAGAACTGAATGATGTTGTCAAGATAGACGGCAATATGGCAATTGCCTGGAGCAATTCTCTCAAATTCACAGTCGAAAAGGCAACTAAAACCCTGATGGGTTCAGCGGCTTCCGGCGAAGGATTTGTGAACGTCTACCGAGGCGCAGGAAAAATCCTGATGGCTCCCGTCTAATTGAGGTGATTCTTTATGATTTGTCCGCACTGTCTGCAAGGCGAAATCCTGAACGCCAGAATCATCAAAACCAATGAACTGATTAAAATTTGTGATGAATGCGATACAATCTGGAGCACTTCCGAAACGGTTTCCGATCAGAACGGCCGCTTTATTGATGATTTTATGAAACAGAGAAATTGTTCTTCCTCGTGGCGCGAATTTGATATTATCAAAGCATGAAAAAGCAGTCCCCTGATTGATTTCAGGGGACTTATTTTTATTCATCATCAGACCAGCGGAACAGCCATTCATTATTTTTCCGGAGTGATGCCGACCGGAGTTTTTTCTGTCCGGATAATTTCTGAAACAAATCATAAAATTTTTTTCTTAATGCTTCATAATCATCAAATTCAAGATACTGTCTTTCTTCGCTGTTGACATTTACTGTAATACTGCCGAGATGTTCTTCCCATTCCGGTTTAGGAAACGTCCATTCTGCGTGGAGCATTCCTTTCCAGTTTTCGCCCTCGGCGGATTCGAGCAGTCTGTGATTTGTTTCTTCGGGTTCAGGCGTAAAGCAGTGATAATGCCCGTCATTATCTTCGACGAAAAGCCGACCGCATTTTGGACACTGGTATAATATTCTGTTTGTATAGTGGAAATCAGCCACACACAGAATTTCATGAGCCTTATCCTCTGCGGAGAGTTTTTTATGTTTCAGAATATCTTCCACCTGACAAAAGAAATCATCTGTATCCTGATCGGCACGGAAATGCGCCTTAAACCTAAGAAAATCCGTATTGTCATGAAAAATATAACCGCATCTGCACGGAAACCATGACATATTATTTCAGCTCCTCTCTGACATCGTCCAGCGTGAGAGCTTTTTCAGAATTATAAAAATCAATCAGCTTTTGCTCTTCGATGCCGGAAAGATACGGGTCATACCACAAGCCCATGAAGCTCCAGATTGTATGATCCCGGAACAGCAGATTCATATCCGGAACTGTACCGCATTCACTCAGAGCTAATATCTTTTTATGCTTAGTCATCCTGTACAGTGAAAGGAACTCTTCATAACGGCTGCCGAATTCCTGATTTTCGTCCAGATAAATATCCATAGAGGCGATGTCATACTGATTGACAAGCCAGCTTTCGCTCTGACCGTTCCAGAGCCAGATCAGATTATGCAGATTATGAAACTCTGTCATACGGCGGTACAGCACATCCCACAGCCAGCGATAGGACTGCGCACCATCGGCACTCCACCAGAACCAGCCGCCGCCGGCTTCCGGAAGCGGCCGCCACAGCACGGGAATATCCTGTTCTGCCAGCGGTTTCAGAGCTTCGGAAATGCTGTCGATATCCCGGAGAATCGCCGCACAGGATTCTGAAATCTGATTTGTTTCCAGAGCTGTCTGAATTTCCTGTTCCGTCATCAGAGCCACATCCAGCTGATAGCTGACGGCATCTTCCGTCAGGGTACTTTTCGGGATGGCATCGGCAAGCGAGAATTCTGTTTCATCCGCATAGGGACTGGAAATTCCGGCAGGTGCATCCCAGTTCCAGACAAGTCCGACAATGCCGCCCAGAGCTGACCAGTTCTGACAAGCCTGTATGATATTCTGTTTTTCGGCGGCCGTATGAAGCGAATAGCTCTGCATATCGCCGAAACGAATTGCCGGATATTTTCCTGTCAGCTGACAAATCTGATTTAATTCAGTATTTTTATCCGATGCCGCATACTGTCCTGTCAGGATTTTCTTCCCGTAATTCCGGGATAAATATTCCATGAGTTTCCTAGCATTTTCCGAAGCTGACGAATCAGATAATTCATAAGATTTTTTATACTTGACTGCATCCAGTTCCGTATGATTGGAAATTTCAAAATAATCAACAGAAAAATTCCCGTCTATCTGCTGAACAGAAAGATCGGCCTGCCCTTCCGGAAGATAAATCCCGGAAACAGTCACACGCGTGAAATGTTCTGTATCCGTGAGTTTAAATTCTGCGATATTCTGACCGTTCAGGAGCAGAGCATTCGTGCCGGGAATCTGTGCGCGGACGCTGACAGTAATATCATAATGCTGTGCGGCCGGAATCATGAACGCGGCCTTGATCTGATTTTCTTCCTGACCTGTAAAACCCGAAATACAGGTGCCGTTGCTGCATTCGTCCTGTTCTTCCGGGTAGAGCGAACCGGAATAGTCAGCATGTTCGGCTTCGACTGTGAGTAACGCCTCCTTCGGATTCAGTTCCGGAAGTTCGAGTGCAACGGGCGGAAATTCCGGCACATCAGTCAGAAGCGTTTCCAGCGGAATTTCCTGTTCTGTCATCCGGATTTCTGTTTCAGAAACAGAAGTTTCCGGAACTGGTTCAGAATCTGTTCCGGAATTCTGCATAGTTCTGACGGCCGCAGCGGAACCCACTCCGGCGAGTATCAGCAGCAAAAGTGCCGCCGCGCCGAACAGAATATTTTTCTTCGTCATTAATTTTTTCACTCCCTGTAGAAAATCTTATTGCATTACGGCTTGATGAAATAAACTGTTTCCGGCTGAGTATCGAAATAAATCACGCCGTCGCGGAGCTGTGCACTGACAGAGCTGCCGTCTTTGCGGTGAACCGTCATCACGCCGCAGGCACGGAGCGCACACGGCTGGCCATGATGCGAAATCAGTTCGGCATGAGATAATTTTCCGTCCTGCCAGGTCATGCTGATTTCAAAACCGCCGCGGGCACACAGTCCGGAAATGCTTCCGTTCTGCCAGGATTTCGGCAGAGCCGGCAGAAGATGAATTTCTCCGGAATGGCTCTGGAGCAGGACTTCTGCAATTCCGGCTGTTCCGCCGAAGTTGCCGTCAATCTGGAACGGCGGATGCATATCCAGCAGATTGGGGCTTGTGGAATGTGCCAGCAGTTTCCGCAGATTTTCATAAGCCATATCGGCATCATGAAGCCTTGCCCACATGTTGATAATCCAGGCACAGCTCCAGCCCGTATGACCGCCCCCGTGAATCAGACGGCGAATCATAGTAGCTCTGGCGGCTCTGGCGAGTTCCGGTGTTTTCTGCATGGAAATCAGATCGGCCGGATGCAGGGCGAATAACTGCGAAATATGTCTGTGACCGATTTCGACTTCGTCATAATCTTCAGCCCATTCCATAATCTGGCCGTACTTGCCGACGGAAATCGGCGGCAGTTTGGGGAGCATTCCGGCAAGCTGTGCGGCAAGTTCATGCCGGGAATCCAGAATTTCCGATGCCTGAATGACATCCTGAAACAGCACTGTGATGATTTCCGTATCCATAGAAGGGCCAATGCACAGACTGCCTTTGGTGCCGCTTTGAGTCAGATAAGTATTTTCCGGCGAAACGGAAGGCCCTGTCACCAGCTGACCGTGCTGATTCTCGAACAGATAATCTGTGAAGAATTCGGCAGCTTCGCAAAGCGCATCAAAATGTGCGGCCAGAAATTCTTTATCCTGCGTAAAGCGATAATGCTCGAAAATATCCAGGCAGAGCCATGCCGCACCCATCGGCCAGATAGTAGCAGGCATCCAGAGATCCTGCGGCGCACAGTCGCCCCAGATATCTGTATTATGATGACAGCAAAAGCCCCTGGCATGATACATCTGTTTGGCGACTTCCCGGCCGTTGGGGCGCATTCTCTCGATCAGATCAAACAGCGGCAGATGGCATTCTGAAAGATTGCAGGTTTCGGACGGCCAGTAATTCATTTCTGTATTGATATTGATTGTAAAGCGGCAGCCCCATGCAGGCCACATATCCTCGTTCCAGATGCCTTGCAGATTCATGGGCTGACTGCCCGGACGGCTTGCGGCAATCATGAGATATCTTCCGTAATTATAATATAATACGCCAAGCTGATTATCATGAATTAATTTATGACATTCTTTATCATCATCGGCATTGCCTTTCAGGCGTGCGATTCTCTGATCTGTCGGCAGCTGGGATGCGCCGCCGCTGTTGTCTTCCAGCGTAAATTTCACACGCTGGTATAAATTCTGATAATCTTCGATATGTTCTGTTCTGAGTTTTTCGGCCAGTGCCGGAATATTCCTGACATACCGGATTGTTGTGTGAATTCTTTCCAGAGCTTTTTCAAGATAGGCATCGCCCTGATAAAAACTGGATTCCATGGAAATCAGCAGCAGAGCTTCATCCGCATCATGAATCTGGACAGCATTTCCGATTGTTTCGACTGTCCCGCCCTTGGCAAGAGCTTTCATGCCAGCGGCGAAGAAAATGCCGTCCCGGCTTCCAGTGCCGCCGGTGTAGAGAATCAGATTTTCCTCCGCGGGTCTGTTATCGTCATAATAATCTTCGCGGCCGTCGATTGCGGCGGAAAAATCGACTTTTCCGGGAACATCGCTTTTGATGGAAATCACAAGCAGCTGTGCCGGATAAGAAACAAATACCTCACGGAGGAAATTCACTCCGGCATCATCATGAAATTCCACACGGGCGACAGCATCGCGCAGATCGAGCGAACGTTTATATTCTCTTGCTTTTCCTGTGAATCCGTGATAGAGAGTCAGTTCGCCGAGCGGCATATAATGCCGGGCGTTGGGCGTTACGCCCTGCATTTTCTGAAAGGCGATTTTTTCGGCTTCTTCTATTTTTTCATCAGCGAGCAGCTGACGGATTTCCTGCATTCCCTCGTAAGCTCTGGGGTTGATGCGGTTACGTTTGCCGCCGGAATAGATGGAATCTTCGTTAAGTTTGATAATTTCTTTGGATGCGCCGCCGAACAGCATAGCACCCATGCGGCCGTTGCCGACAGGCAGGGCACTGTTGAAGTCGGGGGCTTCTTTGGTGTACCATAATAATTCGCTTGTGCTCTTGTTCATAAAAATTCACCTGTTTCCTGAAAATAGATTCTTTTTTATTATAACATAAAAATGCGCCGAATGCAAGATATAAAAAATTTTTCGTAAATCTGTCCGTTTTTTTCCGGATTTTACAAGAAAATTTCGCCGTTTCAGGAAGCATCTTCCCAATAGGAGCAGACAAGCCCCCAGAAAGTGCTTTTCTTATCGTGATTTACCAGATAATCAATATAGAGCTGTTCGGTTTCGGGAGATCTGTAATATCGCAGATTTTTCCAGACTTCCTCCATAAGCGGAAATGTATCATCATTCAGGGCGATAAGCTTCTTTGCCAGAAACAGAGCATTTTCCGGTTCGGAGCGCAGAAACTGCCGGAATGCTATGCGCAGACAAGCCAGATTTTTTTCATAATCATAAGCATCATGAGAATTCAGATAATTTAATTTTCCCAGCTGATGCAGAGCTTGTTCCGCTGTTTCCAGAGTGATTTCTTTCAGAGAAAGATATTCTTTCAGGGCGAGTTCCTGAATGTCCGGATAGTTCTGCAATTGAAAATCTGTATCTCTGAATCTGTGATGAATCAGGGAATTTTCCAGCAGATGAATGTTTTCAACTGGTTTTGGAGCAGAAGATTTGAATTCCGGAAGTTTCAGCAAAGGGATTTTGATTCCGGCGAATTCTGCCGTCTGAACATACGGAATCTGATTGCAGTTAACAGACAGCATTGTCATGGGAATAATAGTCAGAGTCGGCACGGGAATGCCGAGTTCCGCACAGGCATAGGCTTTATGATGACCGTCCAGCAGAGCACTCAGAAAGCCATGCGCATGATATGCGATAGCTCTGGGCGCATTTTTGCGGTTCATGATAGTTTTATAATATCCGGCGCGTTCGGGATTGAAACACTCGTCTGACTGCGTAGCGAACAGATACGCCGGAAAGCTTTCCGTAGTGCCCATCAGGCCGAAATGATAATAAGTCTCACAGACGGCACGTGCCGCATCGGCGGCATTCCAGAAGAAATTTCCCTCTCCGTTGGTGGGATATGCCGCAGTATCGGCAAGGATATAATAATCATCTTTCAAAAGCCCCAGCAGAGGCTTTATCTCTTCAAACGAATGCGGAAGATCAATAAAATCAGAATTGATCTGATCAGCGATTTCCCGGAGTTCCGGACAGTGAATTTTTTCAATGCCGTATCCGGCCGAAAGCAGTCCGGTACAGGTCGAACAAAACGGGAGTTCCGCCTGCAAAACAGGTCTTCCGTTAAGCATCAGCTGAGAACGGTACTGATAATCCGGATAACCGGCTTCGGTAGAGACTGACCGGATTGCGCCTGCGCCGTTCCTGACATGGAACAGCATTGCAGCATTGCACCATGAAATTTGACTGACATCCAGCATTTTATGTACTGTCACTTGAATTTTCTTTCCAAACAGCATGAAAAATCCCTCCTGATTCAGATTTTAGTATTTCATCATAGCATATTTTTCAGGAAAAGTCAAGTATTTCCCGGAAATAAAAAAATCCGGCCGAAACGCATTCAGCCGGATTTTTTCTAAAACATTGGAGATGGTAGTAAATTTTCCGAAATTATTTCGCCAGAGCTTCGCCCAGAGCCTTGCAGGCAGCCAGAGCATCATCATCGGGAGCTTCGTTTGCGGTAACGGAATCAGTCACAAGGTTAGCACCTGCGGCCTTGGCATCTTCTTCCCAGTTGCGCATCCACTCGCCGTCGCCCCAGCCATAAGAGCCGAACAGTGCGATTTTTTTGCCGCTGAGGTTAGCCTTGACTGCATCCCACATAGGCTGGAATTCGTCTTCTTCGAGCACTTCTGCGCCCATAGCCGGACAGCCGAATGCAATTGCATCAAATTCGTTTGCCTTATCGGCGGAGAACTCTGCTGCTGTGATGAGTTCTGCACCTGCGGCTTCTGCAACAGCATTTGCCATTGCTTCGGTATTTCCTGTCTGGCTCCAGAAAACAACTGCTACTTTACTCATGATAAAAAACTTCCTTTCAGTATCAAAAAATTTAGTTAGCTTTCGCTGATTTACAGTATTTATTATAACTTTTTTTATGCTTTCTATCCACTCCAAAACGAAAGAAAAGCAATCCGTTCAGACATTTATACAATAAATTTATTGACATTGTACAAAAAATGTGCTATAATATAAAATATACTATCCATCTTCCAGAAAGACGCGTGATCACTATGAAATTTATCCAGCAATATCTTGTTCCCTGCATCACAGCTCTGTGCCTGACCGGACTGCTCTCCGGCTGTTCACAGCAGCAGACAGAATCAGAAACTGAAATAGAAACAACAGGAATTTATTCTATCGCCCAGCTGAACGGAAAGCGAATCGGCACACAAATCGGAACAACAGCCGTACTCTATGCGGAAGATATCCCCGATGCTCAGGTGCAGAGCTTCACCAAAGGCAGTGCTGCACTGAAAGCTTTGAAAGAAAATAAAATCGATGCTGTAATTATTGACAGCGAACCGGCTAAAATTCTCACGGCGGACAGCGATGCTTACAGAATTCTGTATGATTCTTTTGTAGAAGAAGAATATTCTATTGCTTATTCCAAAAGCAATCCGCAGCTTGGCGAACAGCTTAATACAATATTGAATCAGCTGAAAAAAGACGGCACGATTGACGAAATTACCAGTCACTGGATCGGAGAGAATGCCGATCAGATCTCTTACAAACCGGAACGCGGACTCTCCAAAGAAGGTACGCTTGTCATGGCAACCAATGCCGAATTTCCGCCGTATGAAAGCAAAGATTCCAACGGAAACATCGTCGGAATTGATGTGGATATCATGACAGCCGTCTGCAATGAATTAAATGTAAATCTGGAAATTAAAGATATGCAGTTTGATTCTGTGCTTGCCTCTGTGGAAAACGGCAAGGCCGATGTCGGTGTTGCTGGTATTTCTGTCACTCCGGAACGCGAAAAAGAAGTTGATTTTACTCAGAGTTACGCCACAACCAAACTGGTTGTCATTGTCCGGAATGAATAAAATCCCCAAATTTTTTTAAAGCGAATCCCCTGCAATTTGCAGGGGATTCTTGTCAATTCTGTAGAAAAAAATCGGCAAATTTATAAATATATTTTTCGTTTGCCATGCTAAAAAGCTCTTGACAAAAGTTCAGTTTTGTGTTATACTTCTACTTGTACCCGAAACAGTAAGCGGTAACTTACTTTTATTATTGTTCCGCAGTAAAGCAAAACTTTGTTCAAGTTAGGAGAGTTAAATCATGAAAAAACTGAAAACTGTTGCAGTTCTGACTGCAAGCATGGCACTCGCTGTCAGTGCTGTTCCGTTTGCCGCATCGGCCGAAAATACCGATACTGCAAATTATATCTATGGTACAATGGATATTCCTTATGCTGATTTTTATAAAGCTGAACTTGCCGGAAGCGGCAATGCCTATGAGGTCGATGCTGTTTCTTCGGCTACCAATACCAAATGGACGAAAAACGGCGAAGGCGAATTATTCGAGGGTTCTTATCACAGCACACCTGCCGAGGACGGTTCCGGCCAGATTCTTGGCGTGACATATCCTGTTGCCATTACGCAGGCCGAACTGGCATCTCTGGGCGAAAATAATTTCAACTTCCAGGATTTGACAGAAACACCTGCTGCTTATAAAACTGTAACCGTAACCGACGGCAAGGCAGAATTTTCTGCTGTCAACGATGCCGAACCGCAGAAATTTGAAGCAGAAATCAATCTCAGTACAGAAACAGCATGGGGCGATTATCTTATTGCTGTCAATTCTGCTCCGGAAGATCTGGGTGCTATTTACGGCGCAGTTTTGAAAACCAAAGAAGGCAATGCCTATGCTATGCGCCATGAACAGAATATCTGGCGCGGACAGTTTGCATGGTCTTCCGGCATCAAGACAACGGAACCTCACGGCAATGTTCTGGATTTTGAAAATTATAAATCCCTGATGGGCGAAACTATCAGCGAAATTGTTTATATTGCCAAATCCGGTTATTACACAGTAGAAACAGAAACTTATGTTCCTGTAAAATTTGAAAATACACTGTCTGTAGAAAACGGCAAAGCCGGCACAGCTTCTGTCAAGCTGACACAGGAAGGCTATCCGGAAGATTATCAGTCTGAATACAGTGTTGCCGAAAACTTTTCTGTCGGCGAAGACGGCATTGTTGCCTATTCAGATGCCGTTCCCGGAACTTATACTCTGACCGTATCCGATAAAGGCGGCAAATATGCTGCATTCTCCGCAAGCTTCGTACTCAGCACGGAAGATCTTCCTGTTGCTTACGATGCCGAAAATAAAAAGCTGATTGCCGCAGAAGGCTTTACAGAAGAACAGGCTGCTAATTTTATCAAGAATCTGGCAAATGTTAATGTCAATGAAAAAGATTATGCTGCATCCGGCAGAGGTGCCATTTCTATCATCGACAAGGACGGCGTAATCAATTTTGAAGCTGCATCCGGCAGAGGCGATACTGCTGCGCCTGTCTTCGACGGAAGCGGCAAATACACCATCACAGTAACTGCCACAGGCTATGAAACGCCGCTGGTTATCACACTCGGCGCAGAAGAACAGCCTTCTGAAACTGAAACTGAAACAGAAGCTCCGACAGAAGCAGAATCTACAGCAACCTCCTCTACTTCTACTACCAAAGCAACTTCTACTACTAAAGCAACCACCACTACCAAGGCAACTACTACAACAGCAAAATCCACAACGACAACAGCAAGCACAGGCTCTACAGAAAGCCCGAAGACAGGCGATTCCAGAACCGCTGTTCCTGCCGCTGCACTGGCCGCTGCCGGACTGGCAGTGATTGTCTCCAGAAAGAAAAAATAAATTTCAGCTGATTTCCTTATTTAAGTTTCATTTATATTTTTCCTTTCACACAAATGAAAAAGCACATTGTCGCCCTGTTCTGTCACTGACGGGACAGGGTGATAATGTATCCTGACAAAACTGAAAAACGGAGTTGTATTTATGTTATTTTTAATTGCGATTGCTGCGGCGTGTCTTTTTTCCTGGTTTTGTGCCGAACCACTGCGAAAACATCCTGTGCCGTTTTACCTGATCGGAACTGTAATTTCGGTCATCATGATTATTTTAAATCAGGCACATGTTCAGTTCAGCCCTTTTATGACGACTTATGTAATCGGCCTGTTCAAGAGCGGTGCACTGGCGGCGGCTCTGTGGTGCGTGGTGGCATGGATCGGCGCACTGCCGGATGAAGCAAAAGAAATCCGGAAACGGCTGCTTCCTGCCCGCGGAGAGCTTTCTATTTTTGCCGCACTGGTTACGCTTTCTCATGCGGTAGTATACGGAATTTCCTATATCAAGCGGCTGTTCAGCGGCCGCCCCGGCACAGCAGATTTTATTCTGACATGCATTATCTGTCTGATTCTGATGCTAATCATGATTCCGCTGACTGTGATTTCCTTTAAGGCCATCCGCAAAAAGATGAAAGGCAAAACCTGGAAAAATATCCAGCGTGCGGCCTATGTTTTCTATGCGCTGATTTATGTGCATATCATGGTAATTCTGATTCCGCGTGCCCGTCAGGGACGTGAAGGCGTTATGCTGAGTATTCTGGCCTATACGATAGTATTTCTGGGTTATGCCGTGTTCCGTATCCGGAAAGAAATCCTGCGCCGGAAAAAAACACAGAATCCTGCCGCTCTGAACGGCATCTGTGCGGCAGTCTTCGTGATTCTGACGAGTGTGATGGGAATTTCCTCCCGTGCGGCCGCTGTTCCGGCTGAAACTGCCGAGAAAACTCCGGTTTCCACATCGGCACCTGCCGCCGAAACTGCTCCTGCCGCTGAAACTTCTGCCGAATCTTCTCCCGAAACTGAAACGCTTCCGGAAGTTTCCGAAACGGAAGCCCCTGCTGTTTCAGAAGCTGTTACGGAACTTTCTTCTGAAATTCCTGAAACTTCTGTTCCGGAATCGCAGGCCGAAACAACAGCAGAATCATCAGCCGAAACTCAGGCCGCCGTCAGCACGACCGCTCCGGCCGCGGAAACAGCAGCAGCTCCGCAGGAAACACAGGCTCCGCAGGCGGAAGAACAGCCCCAGCAGGACGAACCCGCTGCGGAAGAAGAACCTGCTCCCGTTCAGGAAGAGCAAAATCAGCCTGAAGAAACAACACTTCCTCCCGAAACAGAAGCTCCTGCTCCGGAACCTGAACCGGAAACGGAACCTGAACCCGTCAGCACGATTTATAATGACGGTACCTACAGTGTGACAAAGTTCGGCTATGACAGCGATGTGTTTATTACTGTGACAATTCAGAATGATGTCATCACAGATGTCATGGCAAGCTGCAATGAAAGCGATATGTATTATTTTGATGTAGCCTATCCTGTAATCCGGGATGCCATTCTTGCCGCCCAGAGTCCTGATGTGGATGCCGTATCCGGTTCGACTTACAGTTCCGATGCCCTCCGCGACGGCGTAAGAGAAGCCCTGAATCAGGCCAGAAAATAAGCCTTCCTCTGCCCCTTCCGGAAAGGGGCAGTCCTTTTGCCGGAAAAGTATTGCAAAAATCATCCGGAAATGTTATAATAAACTCATGATGACTGTAAAGGAGTTTTTTATGAAATATCAAAAAATTCTGCCCTTGCTGCTGATTCCCTGCCTGCTGTGCGGATGCGCCCAGGAAACAGCAGTATCTTCCGGCGTTCCGGAATCCTCAAAAACAGAAGCTTCTGCTGTCGAACCGGCTGTTTCTGACCTGTTCGCAATGGATACTTACATGAATCTGAAAGTATGGTGTATGGACGGCGATGCCGCTTTGCAGGAGGCTGCTGTGCTGATTTCCGGACTGGAAAACACACTCTCTGTCACAAACCCGGACAGCGATACCAGCCGTATCAATCAGAATGCCGGTTCGCCGGTTGCTGTTTCGGATGATACTGCCGTCCTGCTCCGGGAAGCTGTGCAGATCGGCGCGGAAAGTGGCGGTTCTCTGGATATTACTATTTATCCTGTTCTGAAAGAATGGGGTTTTACTACGCAGGAGTATCAGATTCCGGAAGATTCCAGAATTCAGGAGCTTTTGCAGCATGTAGATTATACACAGATTCAGCTTGACGGAAATACTGTTATTATTCCGGAAGAAGCACAAGTCGATTTCGGAGCTCTTGCCAAAGGCTACACCAGCGACAAACTGATGCAGCTGTTCCGGGAATACGGCGCAGAATCGGCAATTGTCAGCCTTGGCGGCAATGTGCAGGCACTCGGCAGAAAAACCGACGGCAGTCTTTGGAAAGTCGGAGTTGTCAATCCGCTTTCGCCTTCTGAAAATATGTGCATTCTGGAAATTGAAAATCAGGCCGTCATTACATCCGGCAATTACGAACGCTATTTTGTCGGCGATGACGGTCAGATTTACTGGCATATCATCGACCCGAAGGACGGATTTCCGGCCGATAACGGCTTGATTTCCGTGACTGTCATCGGGGAAAGCGGCCTTCTGTGCGATGCGCTTTCTACTGCTTTGTTCGCCGAAGGAACTGAACAGGCCGTCCGGCATTATCAGCAGTCAGAGCAATTTGACATGATTCTTGTCACGGAAGACGGAAAAATCCTGATTTCCGAAGGAATAGAACAAAATTTTGAAAATATCAGCACTATGCCCGTCGAGGTGATTGCACATGCCGGATAAAAAAGCAAAGTTTATTCTGATTATTACAGTTTTGATTCTGCTGCTCTGCGCCGTGTGGGCGGCCTTCGCGCTCCGGAAGCCTTCCGGACAGAGAGTTTTCATCATTCAGGAGAATAAAATCATTCAGGAACTGGATCTTGCTTCTGAAAAAGACCAGGAAATCCGGATAGCTTCTCCGGACGGAGGCTATAATATCATCCGGATTCAGAATCATGAAATCTGCATTTCAGAAGCCGACTGTCCTGATCAGACCTGTATCAAAACCGGCATACTCCGGTCGGAAAATCTTCCGATTGTCTGTCTGCCGCATAAACTGATTATCCGCTTTGCCGAGGAGGGAGAACAGCCTTGAAACTGAAAAAATTAACCGAACTGGCTATGCTGACCGCACTCGCTTTGATTATCTTTGTCATAGAACTGCGTTTCCCGGATATTCTGCCGATTCCCGGAGTCAAGCTGGGACTGGCGAATATCGTCACAGTGTACGCAGTATTCCGCTATACTCCGGCCGAAACGGCTATGATGGTAGCCTGCCGGGTCATTCTGGGGGCGATGTTCAGCGGAAACATGTCCGCCCTGCTGTACAGTGCCTCCGGAGCTGCGCTCTGTCTGATCGGGATGATTTTCATCAGCCGGTTTCTCAGCCTGAAATACATCTGGCTTTGCAGTATTCTGGGCGCGATATTCCATAACACAGGGCAGATTCTGGCGGCAGCCGTGATGATGCAGACAGCAACATTTTTCTCCTATCTGCCGATTCTGATTCTTTCCGGGAGCATTGCCGGACTGTTCACGGGGCTGTGTGCACAGCTGCTGATTCAAAGACTGCATAAAACGGAAAAAACTCCATGAACTGCGAGTTCATGGAGTTTCTGATTTTTTTAAAGCAAAAACCCGGTATTCACATACCGGGTTTTCTCATGGGGTGGATAATCGGATTCGAACCGATGGTCTTCAGTGCCACAAACTGACGC
>DFJS01000020.1 GCA_002373165.1 Ruminococcus sp. UBA3665 | reverse complement strand
GGATTTTAAGTCCCTTGTGTCTGCCAATTCCACCACGGCGGCATGAGTATATTATATCATAAAATCCGGAATTTGTCAAGAATATTTTTTAAAAAATCAGAGAAATATTCCTGACAAATTTGTATATTTTGCTGAAATTAAAATTTTTTCAAAAAAGTGTCATATTTTGCTCGCCCGAATTGTCTTACTTAATAGAAAGAATTCTGACAGAAATATCACAAAAATGTAAGATTCGCTTAAGATTTGATTAAGACTATTGACAAACAAATCTAACTGTGCTATGATAAATCATACAGTTGAAATTATTTTTCAGGAGGGTGATATAATTGCATAAAAAACTAATCAGGACATTGCAGAACTGGAGCTGGCTGATGCCAAGCCTGGCAGGTGTGCTGATTTTCTTTGTGATTCCGTTCTGTGTGGTAATTTATTATTCTGTACTGGATAACCCGGTATTTGCCAATTTTGTCGGAACAGAAAATTATCTGAAACTGTTCAAAAATGCGGCCTTTTTGCAGGCGGCGAAAAATACCGGCATCTTTTCGGCAGCAGCTGTGCCGCTTTCTGTGGTTCTGTCGCTGGCAATGGCCTTCGGATTGAATTCCAGAATTCCGGGAAAAAGCTGGATCCGGTCATGTTTTCTGTGTCCGCTGATGGTGCCGATTGCCTCTGTGGTGCTGGTATGGCAGGTAATTTTCCACTATCACGGAACGCTGAATCAAATTACCGCGCTGTTCGGCGCAGAGCCTGTGGACTGGCTGAAAACTGACTGGTCTTACATGGTGCTGACAATTATGTTCCTTTGGAAGACACTGGGATATAATATGATCTTATTTATGTCAGCAATTGCCGGTATTCCGACAGATATTCTGGAAGTCGCCGAACTGGAAGGCGCAGGGGAATTTTATAAATTTCTGCATATCAAATTAAGATACTTATCCCCGACGATTTTATTTGTCACAATTCTTTCTATTATCAGTTCGTTCAAGATGTTCCGGGAGGTGTATCTGCTGACAGGTGATTATCCCTATGAGAGCATGTATTTATTGCAGCATTTTATGAATAATACGTTCAAGTCGCTGGATTATCAGAAATTATCCAGTGCGGCGGTACTGCTTTCGCTGGTGATGATTGTTATTATAGGGATTCTGTATCTGATTGAACGAAAATACGGAGAGGATGTGGAAGAATGAGCCGGAAAACCAGACAGCATTTTCTGACCGGATTGTTATTTCTGATTTCGGCAGCGGCAGCAATTTTATTTATTCTGCCTACTGTGCTGACAATCAGCAATTCGTTCATGACGGAAAAAGAAATCAATACCAATTACGGGGCAATGATTGAAAGTGCCACGGCAGACAAGAAAAATTATATCTCGCAGGAACTGAACCTGAAATTTATTCCGGATATGGTCAGCTTTCAGCAATATATATCAGTCCTGTTCAAAAGCCCGGATTATTTATTGAAATTCTGGAATTCTGTCATACTAGTTGTGCCGATTACGATATTTCAGGTTCTGCTGGCGGCTGTGACAGCATACGGCTTTTCACGCTACCGGGGGAAAATACGGGAAGTGATCTTTTTCAGTTATATTATTCTGATGCTGATGCCGTACCAGGTTACACTGGTGCCGAATTATCTGGTATCGGAATATCTGGGAATTCTGAACACCCGCTGGGCGATTGTCCTGCCCGGAATTTTCTCGCCGTTCAGCGTGTATCTGCTGACAAAAGTCATGCGGAGAATTCCCAAAGCATATTTTGAAGCCGCCCGGCTGGATGGGGCAGGGGAGTTCCAGATTTTCTGGCATATCTGCTTGCCGCTGTGCCGGAGTGCCATGCTTTCGGTCGGACTGCTGGTATTTATCGATTATTGGAATATGGTCGAACAGCCCCTGATTTTATTAAATAATGAAGAACAATATCCGCTTTCGGTATTTCTTTCACAGATTAACAAAGGCGATGTCGGTCTTGCCTTTGCAGTAGCAGTGGTATATATGATTCCGGCTTTGCTGTTATTCCTGTACGGGGAAGAATATCTCGTGGAAGGCATTACCTATTCCGGCGGTGTGAAAGGATGATTGATGATGGAAGAACAGAATAAAAATGCCAAGCGCAGAGAACGCATTAAAACAATATTAATTATTTTTCTGGTGATTTTATTATTGCTTACTTTTTTCTCCAATACAATTCTGAATTACAGTCTGCCTACCGTTTCGGCACAGTATGCCAGCTATGGCACGATTACGGAAAAAATCCGCGGCTCCGGCAACGTGGCCGCAAACCAGAATTATGCTGTCTCCGCCGAAGGAAAACGCGTCGTTGCCGCTGTCTACATCAAGGCCGGGGACGAGGTCAAAACAGGCGATAAATTATTCGCCCTGGATGCCGAAGATAATCAGGAAGAAATCAAAGCCGCAGAAAGCGCACTCCAGGAAGCTGAATTAGCTTATCAGAAAGCTCTTCTGACAGCTGTGCCGGATTATGCAGAGGAAAATCAGGAAATCGCCAACGCCAGAGCTGACCTGCAAACTGCGATCAACCGGCTGAATTATGCCCGGAATCAAACACAGGCCGTTTCCGATGCTGCATATCAGCAGGCTGTCACGGATGCTAAAAATGCCGCTTCTGAAATCGAAGCTCTTAACGGTTATCTGTCTTCCGTGCTTGCCGGGGAACTCGACGGCATTCCGGCACAGTATACTGCCGATCTGCTCGATGCCAAGGCACAGGCTGATGCCGCGGCCGGAAAGCTGGAAGCCGCTCAGGCTGAATTAGAAGCAAAAACAATCACTGTTTCTTCTGCCGAACAGGAACAGACCGTCCGCACCCTCGAACGTGAAGCCGAAAAAGCGCAGATTACTTATGACCGCGCTAAAACAGACTATGAATTCGCAAAAGAAAACGGCATTCCGGAATCGTATCAGCCCATACATGAATCTGATTCTGAACAGGACGATATGCCTGCTGCTTATTCTTTGACCGATATGGAACGCGCTGTGGAAGATGCTGCACAGGCTCTGCGCTATGCGCAGGAAGATGTGCAGGCCGCAAAGGAAGTTCTGGAATCCATCCGTACACAGGAACAGGCTTTCGCCGATGCACAGGAAGCAGTCAGACAGGCTCAGGCCGAACAGGAAACGGCACAAGCGGTTTATAAAAATGCGGCATCCGGCATCAGTGCAAGGATTCAGTCTGATCTCAATGCTGCTGCTTCCCGTGCCGATGAGGCGCAGGCTGTGATGACAGCTTATGAAAATCAAAAAACAGAAAATGCCGGTTCGGATATTTCCACATTGCAGGAGGCCGTTTCCCAGCAGGAACGCACAGTACAGGATTTGCTTCTGAAACTCACCAAACAAAAACAGGAAGACGATCTTTCTAAAAAAATCAACAGTCTGGAATTGCAGAGCCAGCAGAATGCCATCCAGAAACAAAAGGACGAAATCGAAAAATTAAAACAGGCCAAAGATACCAAAATCATCACCAGCAAGAATGACGGCATCGTCAGCACTGTCAATGCTGCTGCCGGAGATACTGTTATGGACGGCGATCATCTGGCCGATATTACCCTGACAGGTTCCGGCTATACTATTCAGATTTCCGCTACTGCCGAACAGGCAAGAAAACTCCATGCCGGTATGACTGCCGAAATCACAAACCAGTATTACAGCGATATGACTGCTACACTTGCTGCTATCCGGCAGGATTCTCAAAAATCCGGAAACGATGACAAAACACTGGTCTTCAATATCACAGGAAAAGATGTCACTCCCGGTCAGCTGCTGGCACTGTCCATTCAGACTTCCAGCGAAAACTATGACTGTGTTGTTCCGTCAAGTGCCATCATGGAAGATAATAAAGGCAAATTTGTGCTTGTCATCAAGGCCAAGAGCACACCTCTCGGAAATCGTTACTATGTCAGCCGCAGTGATGTGACCGTAATTGCTCATGATGAAGTCAACAGTGCCGTGCAGGGGGATGTTTCCAGCTCTGATTTTATTGTGACGACTTCTGAAAAGCCGCTTACTGCCGGAATGCAGGTACGCATGGAGGAAAAAGAAACATGAAGCACAGAAAATTACACCTGATTCTGGCAGTATGCTGTGTGTTCGTGTTTGCCGTGCTGCTGCTGGTCAGTCGGCATCTTTCCGGACTTCTGCCCGGTCAGCAGGCCGCCGAACGCTGGCAGAACCAGTCAGAAGCCGCACAGATCAGCGTGTTTTTCAGACAAGATCAGAATTTTACTACAGATCAGATTCAGTCTTTGCATGAGACAATCGACAGTGAACTGACTTCCAAATCCCTCAAAGCAGAAAATAAAAACTCCCGTCTGTGGTATGATGCCTACAGCACACAGGCCGGTCAGACAGAAGTTTCCGGAACCAGAAAAAATTCTTCTCATGCGCTGGTCACTGTTGTCGGAGGAGATTTCTTTCTGATGCATATGCCGGAACTGGTCAGCGGCAGTTATTTTTCACAGGAAGATCTCATGCATGACAGAGTCGTGATTGATACGCAGCTTGCATGGCAGCTGTTCGGCTCTTCTGATGCCGCCGGAATGGAAATCACAGTTCAGGGAGAAAAATGCCTGATTGCCGGAGTCATCCGGCCGGAAACGGATTACGCTTCCCGAACTGCTTACGGCACTGTGCCGAGAATTTATCTTCCTTATGCGTTCTATCTGGAAAACTGGGGACTGGAACAAGGCGCGATTACCTGCTATGAAGCCGTACTGCCGAATCCGGTCAGAAAATTTGCCGAAAATCTGCTGACAAAATCTATGAATCTCGAAAACGCTGATACTGTCATCCTGCAAAATACAGGCCGCTACGCGCTCTCCGGACAGTGGAACACACTCCGGCATCTGCGGAATCTTGTTGTCTGTGAGACAGTCACATATCCTTATTGGGAAAATGCCGCGCGGATTGTCAGTTTCGATATGGCGCGTCTGCTTCTGGCGGAAATTCTTCTGCTGATTTATCCTGTGCTGTTCCTGATTTATCTGCTTTGCAGAGGTTATGTTCTGGCCGGGAAAAAAATCGATCAGAAAAAACTCGCCTGGAAAAACCGTTACCGTTCTCAGATTCATCAGATCTGAATCTTCATTCTGCTGAGTGCATCGTGAAATCCGGTGCACTCTTTTTGTTTTCTCAAAATCCTGACAGATATGCTTGACTTTTTGTCAATTCTGCTATATAATGATAATATAATCTATTTCAACAAAGGGGAAATCTGTATGAAAAAATCAAGAATTACCGCAGGCATCATGACAGCGGCAATGCTGTTTTCGGCTCTGCCCGTTATGAATGCCTATGCCGAAGATGTCGAACTCGTCAATGATACATTCGAGGAAAGCTTCGGAACCTGGAAAGCCCGTACTTCCGGCAGTACGGAATTAAGCCTTTCTGATGCCTATGCCCATTCCGGAACAAAATCGCTTTCTGTCACTGGCAGAACTATCAGCTGGAACGGCGCAGGCGCATCCATGATTGGCACAATGTACGCCGGAAAACAGTATTCTTTCAGCGTGGCCGTCATGTACGATGATGAGACTGTCGGCGGTCAGAATCAGCAGTTCAGACTGCAATGCCTCTACACAGATGCCAACGGCAAGGAAAATTATAAATATATCAGCAGTGTCAATGCCAAAGCCGGCGAATGGAGTGTCATCAACGGAACGTATACTGTCCCGGAAGATGCCGAAAATATTGTAGTCTATGTCGAATGCGATACTCTCAGTGATTTCTATATGGATGATTTTACGGTCAAAGGCGAAAAAATCGAGAAACAAACCGGAAATGACGGCTTTTCTGATAATTTCGATGACGGCACTGTCATGAAATGGCAGGGAAGAGGTTCGCAGACAACAGTTGAAACATCTGCAAAATATGCCCACAGCGGTGAATATTCCATTCATGTTGACGGCCGTCAGCAGCTGTGGAACGGTGCTACCTGCAATAAAGCCTTGGTTCTCGAAGCCGGCGGTTACTATCGCTTTGGCTGCTGGGTGCTCTACGACGGCGATAATTATACTGACACGCAGAAATTCTCGATTAATCTGCAATATGACCTCAACGGCAAGGAAAATTATTATACAATCTATACCGAAACTGCCAACAAGGGCGAATGGACTTATGTCGGCACAGAATGCACTATTCCTGAAGGTGCTTCCAACATGTATGTCTATGTTCAGACCGCTTATAAGCCGGATTCTGCCGTGACAAGTCAGGATCTGATGGGCTTCTATCTGGATGATGTTACCGGAGAAAGACTGCCAGACCCGGCTATTCAGGAAGATATTGCTTCTCTGAAAGATATCTATGCAGATGATTTCAAAATCGGCTGTGCGGTTGCCAGTGCCGAATTTACGCAGGGAGCAACAAAAGACCTGATTCTGAAACATTATAACAGCGTGACAATCGGCAACGAACTCAAACCCGAAGCCGTTCTCGATCAGAGTGCTACACTCGCCTATATGGAGGCTAACGGCGGCGATCAGACCAATCCTCAGATTTCTCTGAAACAGGCCGCTTCTATGCTGAAATTCTGTGAAGAAAATAATCTTGACCTGAGAGGTCATGTTCTGGTATGGCACAGCCAGACTCCGGACTGGTTCTTCAAAGAAAATTATGATGCTTCTGCCGATTTCGTTTCTCCGGAAATCATGGACAAGCGCATGGAAAATTATATCAGGAATGTCATGGAAGCTATTAAAACTCAGTATCCGAAACTGAATGTCTATTCCTGGGATGTCGTGAACGAAGCCGCTTCCGATTCCGGTACGATGCGCAACGCCGGAGCGTATTCGCAGGGCGATGGCTCTTCCGGATGGGTCAGCGTTTACGGCGATCAGAGCTATATCAAGAAAGCTTTCACTTACGCGAGAAAATATGCTCCCTCTGGATGCAAGCTCTTCTATAATGATTATAACGAATACAGCGAAAATAAATTAAAATATATCCAGTCTGATATTCTGAAAGACCTGATTGATGCTAAATTAATCGACGGTATGGGAATGCAGTCACATATCGGCATGAGTTCGCCCTCGATTGCGCAGTATGAAGCCGCTTTGAGAAGCTATGCCGCTATGGGGCTGGAAATTCAGGTGACGGAACTTGATGTTTCTCTCCGGTCAAATTCTGATGAAGATTTGCTGGCTCTGGCAGAACGCTATCGTCAGTGCTTCGATATGTATAAGCGCGTCAAGGCTGACGGCGTGAATCTGTCCGCCGTGGTGCTCTGGGGCATTACGGATTCTACCAGCTGGATCGGCGGCTATCCGTTACTGTTCGATAAAGATTATCAGGCAAAAGCCGCTTATTATGCCGTTGCGGATACAACAGCACCGGTTCAGACTATTCAGACAGCAAGAGCCTATCTTTGTGATACTTCGGAAGCTGGTCTGAAACTTGCTCTTGAAGCACAGGCAGAAAATCAGATCGGCAATGCAGGCACATTCAAATCTGCTGTGCAGATAAGCGATCAGAAAGTAATATTTAATATCATCATTCAGGCGAAGAAGGCCGGAACAGCAACTATCATGATGGGCAGTTACCCGATTACGTTCGATGTGAAGGCCGGAGAAAATACGTTCGTTATAGAAGCCGACAGGGCAAACAACACCGGAATTTTCAAAGTCAATGATAAAACTTCAGTATTAGAAGATGTACTCATCAAGGATGCTCCGAAAGCCGGAGATACAGATCGTTTTGATATTACTCTCAACGGCGAAAACTGGAATTCTCTCGGCGAATTGTCAGAATCTACCAGCGGAAAACTCCTGTATGCGGAAATTCCTGCCATCGCCGAAGCTGTACAGGGAACCCCCACCATCGACGGCAAAATCGACGAAATCTGGAATACAGCAAAAACAATCAATATCAATAACTATTCGCTCGGAAGCGGTGCGACCGGAACAGCAAAAATCCTCTGGGATAACAAGAATATCTATGTTCTTGCCGAAGTCAAAGACCCGGTATTAAGCAAGGCTAGCAACAACAGCTACGAACAGGATACTGTTGAAATCTTCCTCGACGAGAACAATCACAAGTCAACAGCTTATGAAGCCGATGATGTTCAGGTCAGAACCAATTTCGACAACGAAAAGACTATTACAGACGGTCTTTCCACAGATAGATTTACATCCGCAACAGCCAAAACTGCTGACGGCTATCTGGTAGAATTCGCGATTCCTTCCACACTGGGCGGATTTAAGGCAAATCAGATTGTCGGCTTCGATGCGCAGGTCAACGACGACGGCACAGGCGACGGAAAGAGAACCTCTATTGCAAACTGGTATGATCTTTCCGGCATGGGCTATACCGATGTTTCCGGTCTGGGACTGCTCCGGCTGGAAGGCGAGGAAAGCAATCTGCTCGGCGATGTCGATCTGAACGGCAAAATCAATATTGTCGATGTCGTTTCCCTGAATAAGGCCATTCTTGGAAAGGATACCCTCAGCAGTCAGGCCGAAATCAATGCCGATGTCGATCACAGCGGCAAGCCGGATTCGACGGATTCCCTGATTATTCTGAAATATATTGTTGGTCTGGTGACGAGTTTCTGATGAAAAAGAAATATAAAGGCATCTTATTGATTATTTGTTCAGCGTTTTGTTTTGCGTTCATGAATGCCTTTGTCCGGCTTTCCGGCGATTTGCCGTCCGTACAGAAGAGTTTCTTCCGGAATTTTGTCGCTCTGCTGATTGCGGCGGCGGCCTGCTGGAAAGACAGAAAAAATATGAAAATTCCCAAAAACGGCTGGGGCTGGCTCGTTCTGCGAGCCGGCTTCGGCACAATGGGAATTCTGTGCAATTTCTATGCGATTGATCATCTTGTGCTTTCGGATGCTTCTATGCTGAATAAGATGTCGCCGTTTTTTACAATTTTATTTTCCTGGCTTCTGCTGAAAGAAAAACTCAGTCCGGCGCAGGGCGGGGCAGTACTGACGGCATTTCTCGGAAGTCTGCTGATTATCAAGCCGAGCCTGGATTTTTCGGATTTCAAGGCCTCTGCCATCGGGTTCACAAGCGGCGTATGTGCCGGAGCGGCTTACGCGATAGTCAGAATTTTAGGCCAGAAAGGCGTGAACAAGAATTTTATTGTTCTGTTTTTCTCCGGATTTTCATGTTTCGTCACATTGCCGTGGCTGATTTTTGATTTTCACCCGATGACGTTCAGGCAAGTACTGATTCTGATCGGCGCAGGCACAGCCGCTGCCGGAGGGCAGTTCTCGATTACAGGGGCATACTGTTACGCCCCGGCAAAAGAAATTTCAGTCTATGACTATTCGCAGATTATTTTTGCGACTTCGCTGGGATATTTCTTTTTCCGGGAGATTCCTGACCGATACAGCTTTATCGGGTACGGAATTATCATTTTCGCGGCGGCGGCGATGTTCTGGTATAATAATTATTATCTGATAAAAAAGCAGTCTGAATCGTAATTCAGACTGCTGCTTGTTTTATGCTTAACCGTTTTTCTTTTTGGCGGCAATATCGGCGAGGGCTTCTTTTCTGGAAAGATTGATTCTGCCCTGTTTGTCGATTTCGATGACTTTTACAACGATTTCATCGCCGATCTGCACCACATCTTCGACATTTTCCACACGGCGGTTTTCCAGCTGGGAAATATGCACCAGACCGTCCTTGCCGGGTGCGATTTCTACAAATGCGCCGAAATTCATGATTCTGACAACTTTGCCTTTATAGATAGCACCGACTTCGGGGTCATTGGCAATTGTCTCGACAATCTGGACAGCCTTTCTGGCGTTGGCCATATCCAGACCACTGACGAACACGCTGCCGTCCTCGTTGATATCAATTTTGACATCGCATTCAGCACAGATTTTCTGAATTACTTTGCCGCCCTGACCGATGACTTCACGGATTTTGTCAACAGGAACTTTTGTCTGGAGCATCTTAGGCGCATACTGGCCGACTTCCGGACGGGATTCCGGAATAGCTTTCAGCATGATTTCGTCCAGAATATAAAGTCTTGCTTTTCTGGTTTTCTCGAATGCCTGTTCGATGATAGCCGGGGTCAGGCCATCTACTTTGATATCCACCTGAATGGCGGTAATGCCTTTGTGTGTACCGCCGACTTTGAAGTCCATATCGCCGAAGA
>DFJS01000012.1:6925-64537 GCA_002373165.1 Ruminococcus sp. UBA3665 | reverse complement strand
ATTTTTTCCATCGAACTCACGTTATGAACAACGCATTCTATAACACACCATCATTAACAAATTTGTCATTTGGAACACATGTCTCTTTTGATTCTTTACAAACAAAAAAATAATTTTAAAATTTCACGAGAAGCAGGAAGAAGTAAAATTGGTGATAAGAATGATTCAAATCCGAGTAATGGGTACGACACACAAGGTAATTGTAATTACAATGTTTTGAAGTTTTCTGGTAATGCAGTAAAGTTTAATAATATTGTCGTCACAGATTATAATGATAATACTTACAGTGTAGCTGATAGTTAAAACAAAAGTCATCGAAATCAAGTACTACTTCTCAACGTCAATCATCCTCTTAGCTGGAAGATATGTTATTGTAAACAAAGCACCGGAGAACTTAAAAAATTCTCTGGTGCTTTTTTATTATGCCAGCACTTTAGCGGTTTAACTTTTTATCCTTAGCTCTTCAATCATTGAAGACATAAAAGTTATCATTATAATTCAACAGATAATGACAATTATAATTTAAATCGTAAATTTAATTAAAAAGTATTGCATTTATAGAAAAGTTGTGGTATAATATATTAATTAATTTATATGCAGATTCACTATATAATTTTGGAAATTTTATGAAACTAAAATTTAATTTGATGTTTTAATGCTTGAATAATACAAATTTTTTAAATATCCCCATCAGAAAATTTTCTGCTGGGTATCGGGAGGATAGGAAATGAGGCATGTTCAGAAAATGTTGCTGTTTCTCTTCCATGCCGCAGAATGGTGCGTGATTGCATCAGCAATGACACTGATTGTGCTGATGCTCTTCGGGATTCACTCTTATGCTGTCAGAACCGGCTCAATGCAGCCAACAATTCTGGCAGGAAGCATCTGCTTTGTAAATCAGCGTGTGCCATTTGAAGAAATTCGTGAGGGAGATATTATTGCATTCAAAGCCGGAGAAATCCTCGTCACACACAGGGCAGTCAGGATTGAACCGGATGGCATTACAACAAAGGGCGATGCCAATAATACAGAAGATGCTATGAAAATTTCAGGAGAGCAATATATTGGTAAAACAATTTTTTGGATACCATATTTGGGGGAGTTACTGCTGTCTGCACGTACACAGAAAGGAAGAAGCACATTAGCTGGCGGATTGGTAATTTTTATTCTGGTCGGATTTTTAGAAAATAAAATTAGTAATCAGAATGAAAAAGGCAAACAGAAAAAATAACCATAAAAACGATTTTCCAAATAATCACTGCGGAGAGGTAGTTTAGAAAATGAAAATAAATATTATAAAAAGAATGACATCATTAATGATTATGGTGATAATGTTATTTGTTTTTTCTGGTGAAGATATAAAAGTAATTTCAGATGTTGTCAGTGTAACTACAGCTACACAAGGTATTGGCATTATTAATACTGTATATCCTGAGAATGAAGGAGCTGCTGTTACATATCAATTGACTTTTTCCAGCGGAAGCGGTGGTATTTCTCTTTCTAAGCCGATTGAATTTACTACTGCCAAAGGGAAAAAAGCGATTCTTCAGACAAATGGCAAAATCGAGCTGGAACCCAAAGACAGTGTGGTTTTTAGTAACAATGCAGAGTTTAATGCATTTATTGAGGAAAATGCAGATTATGGGTTAGATATTGAGATAAAACCTATAAATAGCATTACAGACGGGCGGGATACGTATAAGTTTTATTCTGACCCTGTGAAGTATACTTATAAGCCGAAAACAGGAGCATGGGAAAATTCAGATGGATTGACAGCAAAAGTCACTGATTTTAAAGCTTCAATCATTAAGCCGCTTGTTGAAGTAGAGCGTTCTTGGCGTGACCGTGGTGTTTCTCGTGATGAAGAGGCATATAATGACTTTACGATAATGAACGGCTCTGATCCGGTTGAAGTTACATCAGCATTCTGCACGATTACAAAAGAAAACAGCAATAAGGATGTCTATACTTATTGCCTGCCGGAGTATGATGCAAATGGGGATAAGATAGTTTATACAGTAAACTCAAACCTGGAGCAGTTCGACAGTGATGTTTCACACGAGAATGAGCCTGTAAAGCCTGCATCACTGCCTGCATTGCCTGACGTTTCTGACAAGCCGGGTGTGAAGCTGTTTTCTGCCAGCAGTAAGGGCTTGACTTCCATGAAATTTAATATTGAGTGGCTTGATACAGCAAAACCTTGTACTGATTCCAAGACAGAAGAGAGAATCAGAGCATATCTGAAAAATCATTTTACACTATTCAATGATTCCGGTATTGATCAGAATCTCGCCAATATTGCGGATAATAATATTGTTATCAATACAACTACATGGGAAGTCGAGATAAAGGGACTGCCGGATATTTCAGCAGACAATACAGCAATTGTTTATGAACTAAGACCAAAGGCATCTGAACTGCCTTTGATAGATGGTACTTCAACATATGTTAAAGATAAGGACGAAAATAATATAATTGACTTGAAAAATGATGCCTATGAGGTAAAAGCTGTCAATCTTGGTGTTCATTCCTCCGTAACGGACATGGTTTATCACGGCGGCAAGCTGTCTTTGCTTCTCACCGGCAAAAAAGATTATGAGGGAAATGTTGCATGGAAAGATGCTGATAACCCTGCTGCAAGAAAAAATAACGAAAAAGCAGCGACTGTTACTGTGTGGCGATATATTGATGACAGTAATGAACATCAGGAAGAAGCAGACTATGATCCGCTTGAAAAATCTGCACAGGTTGCCAGTCAGAACATTAACGGACAAACGGATACCTCTTTTTTTAAAGTCGAAAATGTTGACAAGTACGACAACAAAGGACGTGCCTATACTTATTATGCTCTAGAAAAAATCAATGTAGGCGGTAATTATAAAGAATTTTATGTATCCCTGAGCAGTCCTGAGGAACGTCTGCCGGAGGGGAATAAAACAGTATATAACAAACTCTCTGCGGAAGCGACCTATAAAGTTGATGCAAAGTGGATTGCTGCTGCACGTCAGGGCGGTACAGGAACTGCAACTTTTGAGTTGCAAAGGAAAAATGCAGCTGGTGGCTGGGAGATAGTGGAAAAGCTTGTCATTAATGATTTCCGTGCTGAACAGATGGAAATTGAGAAGGAATTTAATTCCGTTGAAGTGTATGACGATGACGGTTATAAATACACCTATCAGATTGTACAGACAAATATTGGAAGAACTGATAGTAACATTGGTTCTGATAACACAAATGCAGTAGAATATGTAGCTCCTCTTACTGATATTCAAACCATTCAGCTTGGTGATGAAGCGCATCAGAAAGACAAATATAATATTACTGCAACAATGGACGGAACAACAGCAAAATTCACCTATACACTGGTCGGTGATGTGAATATCACCATGAAAAAGCAGTGGTGGGATAAAAATAATAATCAGGTAGATTTACAAGATAAGACAGCACATTTTGTCACAAAAAAATTTAACGACAGCACAAAACAATACGAATCTATTGGAACACAAGGGGAACAAGATATTACCGGTTCAGGTGAGAAAACAATTACTGTTCCCCGGTATGATGGACTCGGTCATGAAATTGAATATATCGTAAATGAAACCACACATTTTGAAGGTTATTATTCTACCTATTCGTTCACACGAAATGCTGTTACCGGTGATTATCTCTATATTGTCAACAATATCCCGACGAAAGACGAGGGCAACAGCTATATCAGCATTCGCAAGGAATGGGTGGATGACGGCGAGCAGGAGTTCAGAAAACCAATTTTCATTAAGGCAGAAGGAGATACAACATCCGGTGGAGCAGGTGTTTGGGAAACAGAGCAGTGGGTTGAACTAAAGGAAGGGAATGCATGGCAGGACAGAATCATCATTGATAAAAAATATATTTCTACAGACAATGGCACAGAAACGGTCAGTGTCCCTTTGAACCTGTTCAAAGAGTATTTTGTAGAGAACAGCACAGAAGGATACTGGTCAATTGACCAGATTACAGCAGATGATAGAGTTAATGCAGAAGCAAAATGGATATATCGTCTGCTCTCTAACCGTGTCCCTGATCTTGCTTCTGATTACAAGAATCAGGTTCAGGCAGAAAACTTTATTAAATTCGGAAGTATTTCAGATACATCTGATTCTTCCAGCAATTGGCAGATTATCGGTGTTTACAGAAGTGCAAATCATTATTATGCAGTTGAGTGTAAATCCGAATCGGCTTATATGAGTGGTACAGTCGGCGGACTTGTATTCAGAAATACCCGTATCGGCGTTGTAAGCTATAAAATCAAATTCAACTGGAATACTGGAATTCAAACTGAAAATATTGATTCCGTAGAAGTGAAAATTACACCGAAAATGCAGTTTACAGATGATGTCAGCGGCAATAAAGTGTACAAATATTTTACAATTGCACCTGATGGCACAATTACACCCACAGAGGACAAGAGCATAGCTTATTCACAGCCCTATACTCTTACTATGTCTGATATTCTGGCAGAACAAACAGATCCAGTAAGCGGACAAATAATCAAATACTCCGGCGAATATTATATTATGAATCTGCCGAAATATGATACAAACGGTGTTATCATCAAGTACGAGATGGATGAAGTAACCCTCAAATCAGGGGATGAAGAAACAACCATCACAAATGGCAGTTGCACATTTAATAATAATAATATGGTAGTGGAAATCAAAACAGATACTACAGAGTTCGGTAAAACTGTCACACCTGACTATAATTCTGATGACCTCATGAAAATCATCATCACCAACACTTTTGTCAACACTACGGATTTTCTCGTTCATAAGAAGTGGTTCGATAACACACATGCTTATGCCAAGCGTCCTGACCTGTATATCAGATTGTGGCGGTATCCGGAAGATACTCCTGAAAATGAAATTTCAACACACGCTGAAAAAGTTCCCGGTCGTGACAAGGATTACAGCTGGACACAGCATGAAGGTGACGAGGAGAATTTCTGGCACTATAAGTTTACAGGGCTGGATTTATATGATTCCAGAGGCTATCGTTATATCTATTTTGTTGAAGAACTGCCTATGGAGGGCTATAAGACTACTTATGACAACAATTTTGACCAAACAACAGCAGAAGCAGGAGTCACACCTCCGGAAGAATATCTGGATGACCCGGAAGATACAAACACAGATCATAACCCTCGTGCTAATCATGCTCTGAATGATTACGGAAAAAGAGGAGGAGCTGACAATAAAACTATTATTTACCAGAAAGCACCGGAGGCACAGCTGAGTGATAAGACAAGAGCCTATAACAATGGCATTATTGTAAATACTATTTATGATGAGGTTGTTGTAGATGGCGACAAGCTGTGGCAGCATATTTCCTCTGTGGCAGATAATTATAAACAATATTTCCCGGTAGCAAAAGTCTATCTGCTTCGTTTTTATACAGAGGATGGTGTAACATATATTGCAAATAAAGCCGGCGAGGGCAACATTATTCCTGCTCCAAATGAAAATACTCCTATTAATCTTGATGAAACTCCATATGTTGCGAATCGTGTTGCCAGTGTTCAGATTTATAACGGAGAAAATACCTTTAATTTCCAATATGGCAGCCAGTATACACACAATGAACTTATCAATCAGTATTTTGTTGTACACAATCCAGATGGAACAGTCTGCACTGCTACTTCTCCTGAAGGCAGTGAGGATAATATTGTTCTGCCAAAATATGACGAAAATGGTTATCTGATTAAATACTGCCTTGCTGAGGAGGCAATCCACGGTTATGCTTTCCGAATCTCCAAACAGACAATCATCAATGATTATTATGGCGGTGACCCGATACGCTTTACTGTCGAAAAGGAGTGGTCAGGGCCTGAACTGGATGCTTTCATAGAAGATCTGAAAAATGACAAAATAACAGACGACAGGCTGCTGCCTAAAATTAAAGTATGTCTGCATCAGATGATAGATATTCCCAAAACAGACGAAAACGGAGATATTCTCTATGACGACAAAGGCAAACCACAAATAGAGAAAACTATTGAATATAATACTTTTACAAAAACACTCACGTTGTCCAACGATATCCTGAATGATAATCAAGCCGTCTGGACATGTACGTTCGGTGACAATAATGAATTGAGAACAATTGCCCCTATTGGTCAGGATGTACCGTTCCGTTATTATGTAACTGAGGAACTTTCCAATAATGATGACCGTTCAGTTGTTGAGTTAAAAGAAAACGAAGATAAGGGCTTAGGTTATGTTTTTAAAAGATATGATATCACCAAAGATAATAATGATAATATTCAATATGAACCTGATGAAGATTGCAGCAGCAATTCACCCTATGATACAACAACGGCTACCTTCACTCGTGCAACGGAAACTGTGATAAACGGCACAATCTATAAATATGGACAGCGCATCAAAAATACCTATACACCCGATGAGGAAAATTTCAAAGGTGAAATTGATGTTATTAAAACATGGCTGAACAAGAACAGTGAAGATGAAAATGCCCTGAACGCCGAATTTAACAATGTGAAAGCCTATACATTCACAGTTTCTCGCGAAACCAGAAATATTGGTAAGCAGACACTGTTCACAATCACGACAAAGGATAATGATGCAGATGATAACCCGGTTTCACCTGAAATTGTTATACCTGCTGACAGCCCGCTGGCTGGAGTTTCCGATAACACCACAGCAGAATTTAAATATGAAAACAATATATATAAAATTAATCTTAGTCTTGATAAGAAACCTGTAATTATCACTGTTGACCCGGCAAACAAAAACGCCGTGAAAATCAAGGGGCTTGCTGTGTATGCCCGCGACGGCGTGAAGTATACCTATATTGTCAATGAGGAGGAAAAAGCCGGATATACGGCAGAGGGTGATGACTCGAAAAAAATCACGACAAACCGGATAGAAAAAACTGTTCCGGGTACAAATGGTGAGAATATCACAAAAGAAGTTGAAGAACCTCAGCCGTTAAAGTTTGACTTGAGGAATACGCTGGATACTTTCGACTTGCGTATCAATAAATGTTTCGGCGCAAAAGATAAAGATGGAAAAATACATGAAATTCCATCCAGCAATTTCGAGCAGTATTTTAATAACGAATATGTGAAAAAAATTAAGTTTGAACTTTGGCGTGGAATCGGCACATATAACTCAGAGACAAATGCATGGAATATAACTGGTGAACAACTATACCAGAAGCTGGAAGATACAAATCCTGACAGTGAAGATATCATTTTTCAGCTTGATGAAGCAAATAACCAATATTATTATGTGTTTACACATCTCCCGAAATACAGCCCGAACGGTGAAGAGTATACGTATCGTCTGATAGAAACCACAAACGGCGGAGAAATTCAGGGAGAGACAACTAATTATGTGGAAACACGATATCTTCAGAAAAATCAGACGGACTATGGTGCTCTGCTGACATATGGAACTTATAAAACTGAAACAGTTCAAAATCCAGATAATTCTACTCAGACAATTCAGATTTCCAGTGCACCGGCAGGTTCAGGCAGTGAAGCTTTAATTCCTGCCAATGAAGGAGAACCAACTTCTATTACTGTACAGAACATTTTTCCAGCCAAGCTGATTACAATCAAAAAAGTCTGGAAAGATAACAACAATGCAGATGGAATGCGTCCGGATAAGCTGCCAATTGTGATTCATGAGGATGTAACCGATGCACTCAGGATTAATATGCCGGAAGAACTGGAAAATGACAGCAATCATCCGGAAAAAAGCTGGAATATACAAGTTGCATTGCCGGATTATTTCTATAATGGCGGCAGAATCGGAGGTCTGAAATTCAGTCTCTCTGAAACATTGGATGAAATGAGTAAAAAATATGGCTATGAGCTGGTTTCCAGTGAAAGCGATATCACTCCTGCAATTTTGGATGGAGATACTGAGCTTTCTATCCCAAGCAAAACGGAGTTAAAACTCACCAACAAAAAAGACCGTGTAAATGGTCAGATTACTCTCATAAAAGCATGGGAGGATGAGGAGAACAAATGGCATACTCGTCCGGCTGCTTTGTATTTCCGGCTGTATCGGTATTCTATGGGCAGTTCTTTCAGTAATAAGGAGACTGTGACAAAGGCTTACCGAGATGATTTGTATAATGATACAAATCAAGTGGATTTGACAGGTCTTGTATCTGGTCAGGATTATTTCAAAGTCGAACCAAATGCAAACGGAAATTATGAATGGTCACAACAGCATCTCCCATATAAAAGGAATGTCACAGGCTCGGAGACTGCTTTTGGTGCGCCCACTGATTATCAGTACTGGATTGTTGAATGTGATGAAAATGGTATAGAAATAGAGAATTCTCCAACATTTGAATTTTCTTATAATTGTGATAATCCGACAAGCGGAACTCCACTCACCCTTTTGGATGATAAAAAAACAGCAACGCTCTCCCAGACAATCACTAATACTCTGAAAACGATTGATTGTGAATTTCAAAAGGAATGGAACGATGAAAATAATTTATATAATTCAAGAGCAGATATTCAATTACAGCTCCAGCGGAGAATCACCGAAGCCGGACAAGCTGCTGATGCTAACTGGAAACCGGTAAATGTCAAATCGGGAACACCAACACAAGAAAATAATACCGATATCTGGACTCCGGTTTATACAGAAAATACTGTTACATCAGATGCAGCAGTGAATGCTGTACAAAGCTATGCTACAAATGCAGATTCTCAAAGCGGTATTTTCAAGAATCTTCCGCTTTATAACGAAGAAGGCAAAATGTATGAATACCGTGTAATTGAAAAATATATCGGAGCCGTGGAGGTTTCTAAAACATACAACTACAACAACAACGAGTATCCTGCTACATCAACATTCAATTATTTTGTTGTTTATGATAATGAACAGGATCTTGACAATAATAAGACTATCACAACTATTCAGAATAACATCATCAAATATAAGCCGTCTCAGGATTTTATTGCAACAAAAACATGGGATGACAAGAATAATCAGGATGGCAAAAGACCGACTGAATTGACATTCTACCTTGTGCAGAGAGAATGGAAAGTCGACGGTAATAAACGAACACTTGTGGACATTCATAAGTTTGAAAAAACGATTAATCAAGACAATAACTGGACTTGTGAATGGAAGGACTATCCCGGCTTTTCTGAAGAGGGTAACGCTTATACCTACGCTGTTGTGGAGTATTATGACAGAAGTCAGAAGAATGAGGATATTAATGATGTAATTGGTGGAAATGTTGTTACTAAACAAGAAGGCAATACTATTACAAAAACAGTTACGGATGGAGATGTGGTGACCATTTATATTGACAACTGGCCGGACGTTACACACATCCCAATTGGCAGCGTGCCAAGTGATTATGATATGCTCCCAAGCAATATCAGTGCTCCTGTTCGGAAAGGGGATGAAGAAGGTAATCCGATTCTCAATCCCAAGACCGGAGAGGAAATTTTCGTGCAGACAGCTTCAATCACAAATAAAACAATTGAAGAAAGAGAAAAGAAAAATTTGACTGTCAACAAAGAATGGCTGAATGATACGGGTTATGAAGCAATTCGTCCGGACAGCATCCAGGTAGAACTGTATTGTCATTATGATACTTATCGTTATGATGACAGCGGTGCTATTGTAAAGGGAGTTCCCGTTGACAAAAAAGTTTCTGAAGCGGCAGAGGATTGGAAGGAAAGTCAACTTGGCGGATATACCTTCCCCCCAAATTATGAGTTCATCAGAATACTGACACCAACCGGCAACAATAAGCTGTCAGCGGATAACTGGAAAAATGCGCTTTCATTTGAGAATCTCCCCGTGAATATTAATTTCTGCGGTGACGGAATAAAGAACGGCAAGTCTGTACCAATCTACTATTATGTAAAAGAGATAGAACCGACCATATCAGTCAATGGCGGAGATAATCCTTATACCTATGGTGTGGACTACAGCGACACGCAGAAAAGCTATAAGAAAAATCCTGATGATTCAAATAATTCCACAGATACTACTCTGACCGGTGATGCCCCGTCTGTGATTGCTGCGAATGAACTGAAAACTCGTGATATTATCGTAACAAAAAACTGGAATGATAACGGCTACACGGAGAAACCTCTTCATTATGATATTGACTTCACACTTTCCGGCAGTGGTGCGACTGATTTCATCTATTCCCAAACGCAGACATTAACAGCATATAAAACAGAGAACGGTCACCAGACGGAAAACACTGTTAAAACAGTGAAATTTGAGAATGTTCCAATTTATGACAAGGATGGTGCAGTCATCAATTACAGCGTATCAGAAAAAGTCAGCAGCAGTGAAAAAACACACCAGTCCGGTTATTATATCAGCAGATACAGTGCGACAACAAACAAGGCTACTAACTATACTAATAATACTGATTTGTCTTCCTACACAATCACACCGACAGGCAGTAATGTCATCAACTACTATACAATCGAAAACGAACTGCCAGTTATAGCTATCAAAGCGGATAAGCTCTGGGACGACAACAATAATCAGGATGGTCAGCGTCCGGAGGAATTGAATTTCACTTTGAACAGGAAAGTACTGACAAAAGAAGCGACTGGGACAGCATCTGCCGAATATGAGATTGATAACGCTTTTCATCCTGTAGAATCAGATAAATCTTCCTCTCATCAGAATGACAGTATAAAATGGAATGTGGATTTTGGCATTCAGCCGAAATTTAATACTGATAATTTGGAATATATTTACAGCATTACAGAGGAGGCAAAACAGAAAGAAGGCGAAGAACTGCGTACACTTGCACAGCGTGAATATGCGCGTTATGTTGGTACAGAAGTAATTGATACAAATAAACAGGATAATTATATCATTATTGCTGGTGATAATTCTGATGGTGTGACCAACGGAACAAAAATTATTACTTTTGAAGATAATGGTACTGTTATCGTAGATAATGAACAGTATACAATGCCTGTTTACACCTATCATTTCAAGAATGTGTATAAACCAAAGACGGCTAAACTGAAAGTTGAAAAATCATGGGCAGGAGATGAAAATTTCAATTCATGGACACGTCCGGATGATGTGACATTGACACTGTGCTATCAGTATAACAACGAACCAGTAAAAGCCCTGTCAGATGTGCAAGATACAGACCCTGTCAGGAAGCTGTTTGCCAGTGGCACAGATTTCCAGGTGAAACTCAGCGGAGATAAATCGGCTACGCTTTGGACAAGTGAAAATAATTATGATTTTGAAGGGCTTCCCCTGTATGTCAATATTGGCGGTACGGCAGTTTACAACGGCAATTCTTATCCTATCACATATTCTTTGAAGGAATCGCTGAACGGCTACTCAATTTCAGGCAGTACAGCTGCGCCGCTGACGGAAGATACAAACAATTATGTCAATACACTTGCAGTTACCAATACGCTGCTCACAAAGGCTGTTCAGGTCAGAAAGCAGTGGGTAGATAATGGCTACTCAGGCGATCAGGCGGAACATTATAATGTAAATTTGACACTCTCAAACACCAACGGCTCAACAGGAACGGGAACAATTAATTCTCTGACGGATACAATTCCTGTAACCGAGGAGGGAAAAATCATCTCGTTCACTGTACCACAATATTTTGCCAACAATACAGCAGCACAGTTTGAACTGACTGAAAACACCTCTGATCAGAAATACGGCTATGTTACTTCGTACAGCAGCAATATAACTGACATCAGCAATAGTTTTGATGCATCAACGGTAGATAACAATTTGCTTATCACTGTAACAAACACGCTTCCGCTGACCGAGGTCAGTGTCACTAAGGCATGGGACGACAGCAGCAATACCTATCAGCTTAGACCAGACAGCATTTCTTTGCAGTTATGGCGCAGAGCTATTACTAATAATGGTACAGAATGGACAACTGAAAATCCAGGATGGGTACAATGCAATGCAGCATTTACAACAACGAAAAATGCTGATAATACATGGAGATGTACTTTCACGGGACTGCCGAAGTTCGATGAACATAATATTCAGTATGAGTACAAAGTATCCGAATCTAAGGTGAATGCCTATGACACATATTATCAAAATGCAAGTAATAATGATGTAACAGATTATAATACAGTAGTTAAGCAGGATAGTGCTTCTGCCGAAAACAGCACCATGTCATTCAATATTAAGAATACGCTTATTAGAGAAGATGTTACATTTATAAAGAGTTGGAATGATAATGGATACACAACAAATCTGCATTATCCTGTGACATACAGTGTTCAGAAACCCGCTGATACCGAAATGGCTCTTAATACATCTGTGACATTGGGCGAAATCAATGATACCAGTACAGTCAAAACAAATGGTGATATGCAATGGTCTAAGATTGTTTCGCTCCCTGTTTATGATAAAAGTGGTAAACCAATTAAATATACAGTCAGTGAAACAAATACAAATAAATATGGCTATACTCCATCAGCAACTGTCTCCACACAAAATGGTGCTGCACATTCTGGTTACGCAAGTCGATACTATGATACTTACACCATTACTAATGAACTCCCTTTGACTTCTGTCAAGGCGGTCAAGGTCTGGGCTGGTAATTTGGAAATGTACCCGAATATATCAGCTGTAGTGAACGTGTCATTGACACGCAGTTCCGATAATACGGCAGATACAACATTCAATGATGACACAACAGCCAATACAAAGCAGATTGGTTACAACGGCACAGACAATGAAAATGATTATGTGACATTTGAAAAACTGCTCGTCAAAGACCAGAATAATAAGACATATTCCTACACAATTACCGAACAGACTGTACAGGGCTATACAACTGCTTATACAAATCAGACTGCTGAAGCTGTGAAGGATACTGAACAAGTTGTTACTATCACCAACACCCCGATTCTGTACAATGCAGAATTCGTCAAATATGATGTGACTGATTACAATAGGAACAAGGACGAAACAGGTTTTAGTCTGGTAACGCTTGCCAATGCAGCGTTTGAACTGCACAGGGTATTGAATAATCAGGGTTCTGTAGTATCAGTCAAAGAAAATACAGACGGCAGTTATTCGCCGGATGCGTCAGGAACAGCAATAATCACCACAGGTAATAACGGAATTATTAAGCTGACGAATCTCCAGCCAAATGAATACTATCTTGTTGAAACACCTGCAACGGCAGAAGACCCTAACGGCGGCGCACCGGCAGGATATCAGCGAAGTGACAAGAAGTTCAGATTTACAATCGCTGTCAGTCAGCAGAATTCACCCTCAGTAACTTATGGTGAACATGTGGATACATTGAATAAGGGACTTGGCAAGGATATGCCTGATCATGGTATTCCGAACGAACAAACCGGAAGTCACCTGAAACTCACAAAGAAAGACGAAAAAGAAAAAACACCAATTGCAGATGCGTATTACTATCTGCTCAGGCTTTATGATTATGAGTACAGAAAAGATACGACTGTAAGCTATAATACCGGAACAGTTGAGGAGAAAAAGGCAGCTTATGTGAAAAATGCAATTGAAGCATTAAAAACAAACTATAATAAAGCAGTAGGTTTGTACTGGGAAAAAGTCGGCGAGGAATATTACCGTACAAATGCTAACGGTGTATTGCAGGCAGAGGGTAATGCTCACGGAATTTATGTATTCTATGAAGTAAAAGCCCCTGCGGGATATGAAATCAATAAAGCATATTCAAATACAGTCACTGACAATAACAATGTTTTAGGGCCTGTGGAGTTTCATACTGGATACACAAGTGAAGAACACAATCTGACACATTATGAACCGCGCAAGGACGTGCAGATTAAAATTCTGAAAACTGATGATTTCGGCAATCCGCTGAAAGATGCAGAGTTTGACTTGTATCAGGGTAATGAGAGATTAGCAACAGTCAAAACTGGTGATAACGGCATGAATGATGCTGTAACTATTTTGGATGAACAGAAGGGTATCAAGCTGCTGGAGGATAATAAGACCATCGAGATTGACACATCACAGTATAACTGGGATACAGAGTTCTATTTCCTGGAAACGACAGCTCCGAACGGCTATTCCAATCTGGAAGACAGCCAGCCGAAAAAAATCACGTTCAGGCTGACACCGGAAATTGCAGAAGAAACACTTCATATTGTCCGTGCAAATGACACTCGTCTGAAAGGCAACGTTACTCTGACAAAAATTGCATCCGAAGCCACAAGCACAATCGCAGCCGGCGCACCGCTGAAAGATGCAGAATTCAAACTGTACAAAAAAGTCGGCAATGCAGCAGCATGCATCAATGACACTGCACTGACAACTGATGAAGCCGGAAAAATCCATGTGGAAAATCTGGAATGGGGCGACTACTATTTTGAGGAAACCAAAGCACCGAATGGATTCAGGCTTTCTGACAACACAGAAGACAGACGGGTTTATTTCACAGTCGGCAGGAGTAACTGCGGCGAAACTGCACAGGAACTCACCATGGAGAACGAGCCTGAAAAAGCATCACTGAACATTATCAAGCACATTGATGATTATGATGAAGCCGCATGGGGCAAGCCTTCCTTCATTTTCAAGATTACGCAGACAAAGCTTGCTGACGGCACAATTCCAACAAATCCAGTCACACTGACAAAGATTATTACCCCGACAGAAAGTGTAACAGACGGATTTGAGGGGCAGACACATGAATTTGACATCGAACCCGGAACCTATACTATCAAAGAAATGCAGTCAGCAAGATATACCGCAGAAAAAGCTTCTGAATTTACAGATAATTCCAGCAGTATTACAGAGAAATCTAATGCTGAATACACAGCAACATTCACAATCAGTCTTGATGGTAAAGCAGAAGTCAAATTCTTCAACAAGCTGACCTATTACGACAAGTTCAGTCATGCAGACAGCGTTGTCAATACGTTCAATGGTTATAAGGCAATTCAGGTCAATGATGAGTCTGGTTTGGAACTCACAGATTCTACATCCACAACTGATATAGACCACAAGTATACAGTGACTATTGAGAAAAATGAACTCACTCCCATACTGATAAGAAGTGACGGAACAACAGAACCTATCACGGATTATGAAAATCTTACAATCAGTATAGATGAAAGTGAAATTACTGTCGAAGAAGTCAAAAAGACTGCTGAAAAGGATTCCATCAAAATTACAGGAAGAAAAGAAGATGTGTCCGGCAGTGTTTACAAGTTAAAGGCAGTTTATGGAGGCGTTGCACCATCCCTTACAACATATTTTGAACTGCGTTTCAAGGATACACTGCAATTCAGCAAGACTGAAAAAACTGTAATTTTCCGCAGTGATAAAGATAATAAGAGCTATTATCTGGACGGAACAACTCATACACTTGTTTATACATTGGATTTCATGATTGAAACAATTGATAACGGAAGTACCCAGACACACATCATCAAATCCATACTGCATGACGGCACTTCAACCGGAAAAACTAATCAGGATGCATTCCCCGAAGCAAAGATTGACCCTGCATTCAGTGCAGAAGCAGCATTTGACAAATGGGAATATTCCTACAAAACTACAAAAGATGAAGTATCCGCACAAGACTTGCTGACAGCGATTCTGAATGCACCTGATAATACTGAAATTACAGTCAGACCAGTTCTGAAAGCAAAAACAGCAACTCCAACGCCATAATGAAAGGAGCTGATTGCATTGGTACAGCTTACAAAAATGAATATGCGAAATATTGCTGTAATCTGCTCGGCAGCCGTGCTGATGCTGATCGGCTCCACAATGGCTTATTTCTCATCTTCAGACAGAACAACAAACAGATTGACAGCCTGGTGGCATTTTGACATTGTCCTGACAGAAGAACACTGGAATCCTGAGGACGGCATCTATGTCCTTCCGGGGGATATTATCGAAAAAGACCCTCGCATTGTCAATAACGGCATATCAGCATATGTATTTCTGCGTGTATCCGTTCCCTGTGCTTCACCGGCATCAGAGTATGAGACAGGCACAAATCAAGGCAAAATTGAACGTGCTGCCAATGCGGAACCTCTGATGCCATTGTATAAATTTGTGACAAATGGTATTCATGCTTCAGCATACAATGATTTTCAGATGGTGCATACTAGTTGCTGGAAGCTTCTCTATGATTTTCCTGCACTCAAGGACGGATATTATATTTATACTTATGCTTATACGGATGTTAAAGGAAATCTCCGTCCGCTTGACAATGGTGAAACAACGGAGTATCCGCTTTTCGATGCAATAAAACTCTGCAATTTCAATGAAACTTATGACGGAACGGAAAAAAGTATTTTAGTAGAAGCATTGGGCATTCAAAGTGATAATCTGGAAATTACTGACCCGACTCCTGAAAATGTCTGGACATTGCTGAAAAACAGGGGGTGATATGCAGTGAGTGAAAATCATCATCAGAAGAAATTTTTCGGGAAGCCTCTGCATATTGCAGCAATAACAGCAGCAGTCATTCTGCTTACCGTCGGAAGAATCACGGCATATCTGATAGATATGGATGTACGCAGAAATGTAATCATCATTGGCAGCATTAAAACCGTTTTGGATGAAGGAACTTATGAGGATGAACAGACAGTTGTGCCGGGACAGATCGTCTTTAAAGCCCCCAAACTGACCAATACCGGAAAAAATAATGCTTATGTATTTCTTAGAATCGAAGTTCCGAAAGCAAATGTGACTTTGTTGTATGAAGAGGATATAACAGACAGCGATAACAAACAGCATAAGGCTGGTGAAATCAAAAAGGAAAAATCAAATCAGCAGATTTTCAAGCTGATTGCAGACGGAGAGAATACTGATTCAGTCAAAATACCAGCAGATAACGATGTTATCATATCTTATCATGCCAAAAGCATATCTGAAAACAACCCCCAAAATGGCTGGGTGCTTCTTGAAAATGAATGTAATTTTTCAGGAAATGACAAGGATGTGTATGTGTTCGCCTATAGTCAGAAGCTCCACCCCAACGATAAAACCAGAACTTTATTTGACAAGGTACAGCTGAAAAGCATCATCGACCACCAGTTGCATGACAGCACCGACCTGCTGACAGATACGACAATCAAGGTGCAGGGCTATGCCATTCAGGATAGAAATTTGCACGTTGATAGTTTAGAGGATGATACCGAACAGCCTACCCCTGACCAATTGAAGAAAATCTACGAAATCGTACAAAGAAAGGCGGCACAGAATAATGAATAAATTATCAGTTAAAAAAGGTATTTTTATTGTTTCTGCACTGCTTCTGACGGGAACAGCTACTATGACAGCCTATGCCTTTCTTGGCTCAAAGCCGGAAGAAAAAATTAACACTATCAGAGTTGGTGAACAGGCAGAAACTATTCAAGAGACATTTGATGAACCAACAGTGCAAAATACTACAGATATAGTGCAAAAAATTGTGAATGTCAAAAATACCGGGTCTGTGCCGTGCTTTGCGCGTGTTTATCTTGATTTTTCAGATTCTTCTGTACAAAATCAGGCAGAAATCATCTATACTAAAGACAATATAAAACAAACTAAAAAATGGACTGAATTTTTGAATGATCTGCCGGACAGCTGGACATATATATCTGAAACAGACGAAACAAACGGCACAACGCTTGGCGGTTATTTTTACTATACTCAGATATTGAATCCAAATAGTACAACTGCTTCCCTGATTGATGCCATCAAAACAAATTTTCAAAATGTAAATGATATTTCAGATTTTGAAATTATTGTATATAGTGAGACGGTTCAGACAGTGGAAATTAACACCAGCGGCACGGTCTATCAGGATACAGATTATTTGAATGCATGGAAATCTTTTCTCCATATCTCTTAATCATCCTTATCCAGAATTTAGCTGAAAGATACACAAATAAAGCAGCAGAGGAATTCAGACCCCCTCTGCCGCTGTTTTTTGCTGTTGCCGCGTTCGTAAATGCTGTCTGTAAATTTTCAGGAAAGCTCTTGACAGTTTCTGTTAAATATGATATAATTACAACAGAAGAAGCTTTATGAAGTATAAATAAAAATAATGTACAAAGGAGGAAACCACTAATGAGAGTCAAGGCATTGCTTGCTGCTCTTTGCAGCGGTTTTTTTCTCTTGTTTTCTCCGCTTCCTGCTTATGCCGATGTAAAACTTCCTGACGGTGCCGTAAAAGGCCTCCCTTCTGATCTGACTGCTATGGATAACGACGGGCAGCATGTCAACAGCGAAAGCGGCGAGTATTTCTTTCAGGTTGAGGATATGCAGTACGGCGTTACTTATACGAAAGAAATTCAGCTGATGAATCTCCGCGAAGATAAAGCCTATCATATCTATTTTTATGTAGAGCCGCTGTTTAAAAACGGAGAAATCGACCTGGAAAAAGAATGCTCCTGCCGGTTCTGGCTGGACAATGTACAGTTTTATCACGGAAATGTCAGTGGTATCGGCAATATCGATCTGACACAGGAAGTTTATGATCTTGGAAATTATCTTCCGGGGGACAGTCATAAACTCACCTGTTCCATTACCTGGGAAGGTTCTGAGGAAGATCCTTATTTTATTGATAACGGCAGGAAAATCGTTTCACAAAAGGATATTGTCATGGTACGGGACCGGGACGGCGACTGGTATGTAGAAGGCGAAATTGAATTCAAATGGATTTTTTATGCTGCCGTAGATGAAGAGTTTGAACCGCCTTATACAGGCCTGTTATCGGCAAAAAACAGCTTTTGGCTGATTTGTATTTTAATCGCTTTCCTGATGGTATGCATCATGGCATTTTTCCTGATGCTGAAAAAGAAAAAACAGAAGAAAAAACAATGAAAAAATTTTTGATTTTTATCATGTGCGCCGTATTCCTGTTTGGAGTGTATGCGGCGTACCGTTATTATCTTGAAGAAGTGCTCCCGGAAAAACAGCTGGAAGAAAATTTGCAGCTTCAGAAAGAAGTGTTCCGGAAAATAAAACCTTCTGTCATATTGCCTGATGAAATTGTGGAAAGTTCGCCCGATGTCACGGAATATGCTGTGGAAACTGTGGAAAGTTCCGATGGGATATCTGTGGAAACTGTTGAAACTGTGGAAAACTCGTCAGAGCCGGAAAATCTTCTGGAAGTCAGTGTTTCGCTGAATGAGGATGTCATTGGCTGGCTTTCCATCCCCGGAACAAAAATTGATTATCCTGTAGTACAGAAAGAAAATGATAATCAATTTTATCTGACAAGGGGCATCGACGGCAAGGAAAACGGCCTGGGTACGCCGTTTCTGGATTATCGGTGCAGCAGTGATTTTTCCGGTTTTACATCAATTATTTATGCCCATAATATAGAAAATTATGAAATGTTTGCAGAAATTGCGAATTATCGGGAAAAATCTTTTCTGGAAAGTCATCCGTCCGGCTATCTGATTCTTCCGGATGCGGTACATGAACTGGATTTTATCGCATTTGCATTAGTTCCCGGTGATTCGGCACTGTATCATACCGTATTCGTCACAGAACAGGAACAGAAAGAATATATTAATTTTTTAAAAAATACATCGGAATATTTTATAGATCAGAATCTGATACAACAGCATCTGATTTTATTATCTACCTGTACGTTTGAGAACGAAAAGGCCAGGGGAGTTCTGATCGGAATCATAAAATAGCACAATCCTGACGTTCAGGATTGTGCTGATTGATTCAGAATGTGCGGTTTACAGCCGTTTTCCAGCCGGAAAGAAGCTGAGTTCTCTGTTCGGCCGGCATGGCCGGAACAAATTCTGTGAAAGCTTGCGGCATTTGTTCCAGATCGGCCGGATTCTGCCACATTCCGGAATGCAGTCCGGCAAAAAATGCAGCTCCCAGAGCAGTGGATTCTACATTATCCGGTCGGATGATGTTCTTGTCCAGAATATCGGCCTGAAACTGCATCAGAAAATCATTCTGAGAAGCTCCGCCGTCTGCTTTGATTCGTCCCAGAGAACCGGTATCCTGTTCCATTGCCCGGATCACATCGGCTGTCTGATAGGCGACTGCCTCCAGTGCGGCCCGGATGATATGGGCTTTTCCTGTGCCTCTGGTCAGGCCGCAGAGCAGTCCTCTGGCCTGACTGTTCCAGTAAGGTGTGCCCAGTCCCACAAAGGCCGGAACAAAATATACGCCACCGTTATCCGGAATGCTCTGTGCAATTTCTGCCGTTTCTCCGGCTGTCTGAATGATTCCGAGTTCATCCCGGAGCCATTTGATCACTGCTCCGGAAACAAAAACAGAACCTTCCAGTGCATAGCAAATCTGATTTTCTATTCCCCATGCGATAGTTGTCAGCAGGCCGTGCTGACTGGAAATGCCTTTGCTTCCGGTATTCATCAGGAGAAAACCGCCGGTTCCGTAGGTGTTTTTGACATCGCCTTTCTGAAAGCATCTCTGTCCGAACAAGGCCGCCTGCTGATCTCCGGTACAGCCGCAGATGGGAATTTCTGCGCCGAACAGGGATTTTTCCGTTCTGCCGAAATTGTCCGAACTGTTCCGAACTTCCGGCAGAATCTGTTCCGGAATGTTCAGCAAATCCAGAATTTCGGCATCCCATTTCAAATCATGAATATGAAACAGCATTGTCCGGGAGGCGTTTGTCACATCCGTTGCATGGACTTTTCTTCCTGTCAGATTCCAGATCAGCCAGCTGTCTACAGTTCCGAATAAAAGTTCTCCGTTTTCGGCCTGTTTCCGGGCATCCGGAACATGGTCCAGAATCCATTTGATTTTAGTTGCCGAAAAATAAGCATCAATCAGCAGCCCGGTTTTTTCGCGGAACAAAGCCGTCAGATTCTGTTTTTTGAGAGATTCGCAGAAATCCGCTGTCCGGCGGCACTGCCAGACAATGGCAGGATAAACGGGTTTTCCGGTATATCGATTCCACAGAATAGTAGTTTCCCGCTGATTGGCAATTCCGACAGAAGCAATTTCGCCGGCAGTTCCGCCGTTTGCTTCCAGCCATTGAATACAGTCTCTGGCGGCTTGCAGCTGTGTTTGCAGAATTTCTTCCGGATTATGTTCCACCCAGCCGGATTTCGGGAAAATCTGCGGAAATTCATACTGCGAAGAGAATAATTTCTTTCCCTGCCTGTCAAATAAAACCGCCCGTGAGGAAGTTGTTCCCTGATCCAGTGATAAAATATAATGATGTTTCATAGATTTCCGTCCTTTCCAGAGCAAAACAGGATAATTTTTCTTATTATACCATATTGCATAAAAATTGTCAATTACAGGATTTCCTGCTTGCAGAATCCGGCTTTTTATGCTATAATAAAATAAGATATATAAAATCTATTTCAGAAACAGGTGTATGAACTATGCAGTATCTTGATATTCCGCAGCTGGAAAATACTGTCAATTATCAGGGGCAGACGTATGAAAAAATTATTTTTCTCGATGTAGACGGCGTTCTTCATGATTACGGTATAGAATATCAGACAGGACAGATTATTGACCCCGAACGTGTCAGACGCGTCCGCAGTATTGTAGATGCTACAGGAGCTGAAATTGTAATGTCATCGTCATGGCGGTATGCTTATCAGGATTTTTGCTTTCATCAGTATCAGAGCGATAATCCCAGCCTGATCATGCTGCAGAATTATCTGAACCAGTATGATTTGCATATCCGCAGTTTTACGCCTTACATCGGCTATGGAGCCGATTCCCGTCCGCTGGAAATCCGTGCATGGCTTCTGGATAAAATCGATGTGCGCAGTTTTGTGATTCTGGACGATGACGACTTCAACTGGCGGTGGATGAGTAATTTTGTCGTGCAGACAAGAAAAACAATCCTGACAGATGATGAAAGTCCGCAGTATCTTTACGGACTGGAAGATCATCATGTCCGGCAGGCAATCCATATTTTGAATCAGTTTGATTAATTTTACAGAAAGCAGTGTGATTTTTCTATGAAAGACTATCTCAATTCCGATTTGCTCGACAAAAGCACCAGAGAGTATGCAAGACAAAAAAATTCTAAAATTATTTTTCTGGATGTCGACGGCGTGATGCATGACTACAGCGGGGAAAATATCATTCAGGAAGAATGCGTGAAATGCCTGAAACAAATTATAGATGCATCCGGCGCGGAAATTATTCTGTCCTCTTCCTGGCGGTTCGGTTATCCGGAATTTTTGGAGGAAAATCATCTGACAGAGTATCTTTCCGGCCATGAAAGCAAAAGCCTGACCTTCTTCCAGAAAATGCTGGCGGATTATCATCTCGAAATTGCCGGGTTTACGCCTTACAGCACTCTCGGCGAAAACGGAAGACCCCTCGAAATCAGAAGATGGCTTCTTGACAGAGCAGATGTCCGGAGTTTTGTCATTCTTGATGATGATGACTTCAACTGGCAGTGGCTCCGGGCGTTCTGGGTGCAGACAAAGGCGCCTGTCGGCATTGAAGCCTCCGGTTCTTTCCGGTATCAGTACGGACTTAAGCCATTCCATGCCGAAAAGGCTGTTAAAATTCTGAATCAGTTTGATTAATTTTCATCTTTTGCGCAGTTCCCAGAAGGCTACTGCACTCGCCGCGGCCACGTTCAGAGAGTCTACGCCGTGAAACATCGGGATTTTGACAGTATCATCACAGGCCTGAATGGTTGCTTCCTTCAGGCCTTCGCCTTCCGTGCCAAGAATTACTGCAAGCTTCGGCACAGAACGCAGAACGGCATCATCAATGCTTAATGTATCGTTCCGCAGTGCCATTGCCGCTGTGTGAAAGCCGTTCTGTTTTAAAAAATCAATATAGTCCGGACTGTTCTGCTCCAGATATGCCCACGGAATCTGAAATACTGTCCCCATACTGACCCGTACCGAACGCCGGTATAACGGGTCACTGCATCCCAGTGTCAGTAAAACTGCATCCATTCCCAATGCCGCCGCTGACCGGAAAATTGCTCCGACGTTGGTCTGATTCATGATATCTTCCAGAACTGCAATTCTTTCCGCAGAGGAAAGAAGCTCTTCTGCCGGCTTCTGTTCATGCCGGCGCATGGCACACAGAACGCCCTGTGTCAGGCGGAATCCAGTGATTTCCGTCAGAAGATCAGAATCTGCCGTATATACAGGAAGTCCGCCGATCCGTGCAATGATATCCGCGGCCTGTCCTGTGATGTATTTTCTCTCGCATAACAGCGAAATCGGTTTGTAGCCTGCATCCAGAGCACGGCGGATGACCTTCGGGCTTTCTGCGATAAAAATTCCCTGTTCGGGTTCGTTCCAGTGGAACAGCTGGTTTTCGTTTGTACATAAAAAAGGCTGCAATTCTTTTGCAGATAAATTATCAATTTCCAGAATCATGTGAGTTTTCTCCTTGTAAGTTTCTTCTGCTATATTATAGCATAATTTTTTGTAAAAGTAAATAGATTTTTTTACGGAGGTGTTCGACATGGGGGCTTATATCAGTACTTACGGCTATCTGGATACCGGCAGCCTGACACAGGATTATCCTCAGAAACAGGAGCTTCTGTTCCGGCAGGGCGGTATGATGCAGACAGGATTTGTGTTTATATTCAATATCAAAATCCATACACTCAGACCTGTCAGACTGAAGCCGGAAATGAAAAGACTCGATTTCTTCTACAGCTATTTTGAAGATACTCTCTTTGAAAATGCCGGACTCGATCTGGAAGATCAGTTTATTTACAGCAATAAAGTCGGCGGCGGCCTTTTTTCCCATGTTGTTTATGCCGCTTATCTTCTGGAAAGCATGTGCTCGAAAACTCCCAGTGTGCCGCTGTATGAAGGGGAAGTTTTAAAAAATCCGGAATATCTCGGCTGGCTGAATGATCTCTTTCAGGAGCAGTATCAGCAGTATCTGCGCCCCACTATGCTGGATGTGCTGGACTATGCACATGATGTTTCCTTAGATGCCGAACAGAAAGATTTCCTCCGGACGCATAGTCACAGCAATCCCGGATTCTTTGCCAATTATGCCGTACTGTGCGGCGTGGATGCCGCCTTGCAGGAAAGACCTCTTTCTGACTGTGAAAGTGACCGAGATTTCTGCTTTTTCTATTGTTTTTCAGAGACTTTTCAGGCATTTCGGGAACAGTGCCCGCTCCCGGAGGAAAAACAGGCTGAACTCCTGCTCCGGGTCATTTCTGAATGCTATGATACGCACCAGATCAGCAGCGCGGCAGAAGCCGAAAAAATAACCGGCTTTCAGGATTTTATTTTTCTTGTCGGATATGTGCTTTGTATAGAATCGCCTGCGTTTCCGCTTGCCGTGATTGCAGAAGCATATCATCTGGATTTCTGGACTATCTGGCACAGAATCAAGCCTTCTTTCCGGAAATACCGGAATTGGTTTCAGCCTGAAACACCCGTCAGCACACAGCAGTTTCTGAATCTTCCGGCAGATGATCTGCTGATTCTCTGGTCGGAAGATCATGCATTTTCTTTTTCTGAAACAATGCAGGACTGGTTTTCACAACTCCGGAAACAAGTTTCCAGATATTCCCGAAAACCGCCGGAAGCTTATTCCCTGCGGCAGATAATCCAGATGCTTGATTATGCTGAAAAAAATTATCCGCATTTATGGGTGTTTGAAGATTTTCTCTCTGAAACTGCGGATTTTCTCTATGATACTCAATTCCAGGCACTATGGCATATTTTTCATGATATGCTGTATGAAACACCCGTTTCAGACTCCGTACAGCATCAGAAAAAACTCAAACGCTTTTTCGCACTCTGTGCTAATTTGCCGCTGCGGAAAAAAGTATTAGGATTCTGAGATATCACATATCAAACACAGAACTTTCACATGATATTCACAAAAATATGCTATCCTGTTTATCTGTACAGGGGAGCTTGTTCGTTCAGGCTGAGAGGAAACTGCACAGTTTCGACCCTTTTAACCTGATGCGGATAATGCCGACGCAGGAAGTCAGAATTTTTTATCTGAATCATAGCGGAGACATTCTGTATCATCCATAATGTCTCCGTTTCTCTTTGAAAGGAGAAATTCAGCGGGCAGCTGAGGAGCGTCTTCTGCCTGAGTCTACAGCGAGGGAAGCCGTGTTCCGGCGTGAGAGGAAGCCAGTAAGCTTCGACCGACTTTTGTCTTTGCAGAATTATTCTGTCATTCTGAGAGACAGCACGCTGTTCGGACTCTGCTGTTCTCTCTATTAAAACTTTCAAAAAGGAGATTTTTATCATGAATCAGAACAAAACCAAAAAAATCGTATTAGCAGGCATTCTCTGCGCTGTCGCTGTTGTGGGGAGCATGTTTTCCGTCCCGGTATTCGGCAGCAAATGCGCTCCCGTACAGCATATGGTCAATATTCTGTGTGCTGTGCTGCTCGGCCCCTGGTACGGCGTGGGCGTTGCCTTCGCCGCAAGTCTGATCCGGAATCTGCTGGGACTCGGTTCCCTGATGGCCTTTCCCGGCAGTATGTTCGGCGCACTGCTGTGCGGCATCGTGTACCATAAAACAGGAAATACCTGGCTGACTTATCTTGCCGAAGTATTCGGAACTGCAATTCTCGGCGGTCTGTGCGCGTATCCCATCGCGATTCTGTTTATGGGCAAATCTGCCGGAGAAATTGCCTTCTATGCCTATATCATCCCGTTTTTGATTTCTACCGCCGGAGGGGCTGTTCTTTCGGCAATTATCATCGAAGCCCTGCGAAAAGCAAACGTCCTGAAATTACAGAAAGAATCCTGATTTGCTATGTTTGGAATCTGTTTAGATCATGTCAGAGAAATGCGGCCGCATATCCACTGTATTACTAATTATGTCACTGCAAATGACTGCGCCAATATTCTGCTTGCCTGCGGCGGTTCGCCCATCATGGCAGACTGCCCTCTCGAATCAGCCGAAATTACTGCTCTTTGTGACGGACTTCTGCTGAATACAGGAACTCTCAATCCTGATAAGCTTTCAGCAATGAAATTATCCGGAATGACTGCCAATACACTGCATCATCCCGTTGTACTTGACCCGGTCGGCGCAGGAGCTTCCGGATTCAGAACGGATTCTGTCCGGAATCTGCTGAAAGAAATCCGGGTTGATGTCATCCGGGCTAATCTTTCTGAAATCAAAGCTCTGTTCTGCCATGAGACGAGTTCTCACGGCGTGGATGCCGTCAGTTCGGATGTCATCACAGAAAAAAATCTTCCGGAAATGGCAGAATATCTCAAATCCATTGCCGGAATTGCCGGGACTGTCATCGCTGTGACGGGACAAATTGATATTATCACTGACGGAAATCAGGCGTTTTGCATCCGGAACGGCTGTTCTGTGATGCAGTCCGTTACAGGCTCCGGATGTCAGCTTTCCGCACTGACAGCGGCCTTTCTGACAGCAAATCCGGAACAGATTCTGCTTTCTGCCGCTGCTGCTGTCTGTGCCATGGGCATCTGCGGTCAGACGGCTCTTGCACATCTTCTGCCTTATGAAGGCAATGCCAGTTTCCGGAACAGAATCATTGATGCCGTGTATCATCTGGATGCATCTGCTCTCGATCAGCAGGCAGATTATATCATTCTCTGACTGAAAGGAATATCTTACTATGAAATTCACTCCCGATTACCTGCGGCTGTATGCCGTGACGGACAGGCACTGGCTCGGCAGTCAGTCCCTCGCCGGACAGGTCGAACAGGCTCTCAAAGGCGGCGTGACCTGCGTACAGCTCCGCGAAAAAAATCTGGATTTCGATTCTTTCCTGAAAGAAGCTGTCGAACTCAAACAGTTATGCAGTGCCTATCATGTGCCGCTGCTGATTAATGATAATATTCAAATTGCTCTGCAATCCGGGGCTGACGGCGTTCATGTCGGCCAGAAAGATATGCCCGTTCAGCAGGTAAGAGCAATTCTGGGAAAAGATAAAATCATCGGCGTGACGGCAAAAACAGTTGAACAGGCTCTCGAAGCTCAGGCAAACGGCGCAGATTATCTCGGCTCCGGCGCAATGTTTGTGACTTCTACCAAAACAGATACGTATCCGATTGATTATCAAATATTCAAGGCAATCTGTCAGGCAACAGAGATTCCGGTTGCGGCAATCGGAGGCATCACAAAAGAAAATATCTCACAGCTTGCCGGGCTGGGAATGGACGGCTTCGCTCTTGTTTCGGCAATCTTTTCAGCACAGGATATTCAGCAGGCTTGCCGGGAACTCAAAGCTTTATCCGAACAGATTCTCTTATCTTCTTAACCTGACAACGGCAGACCGGGAGCACCACTCTCTGTCGTTTTATAAAATTAATGCATTTCCAGAAAGGAGCTTTTTAATCATGAAAACTGCATTAACAATCGCCGGAAGCGATTCCAGCGGAGGCGCGGGCATTCAGGCCGATATCAAAACCATGACCGCAAACGGCGTGTTCGCAATGAGCGCGGTAACTGCCCTTACTGCACAGAATACAACAGGTGTGACCGCTATTCTGGAATCTGACCCGGAATTCCTCGCACAGCAGCTCGACTGCATTTTTACTGATATTTTTCCGGATGCAGTCAAAATCGGCATGGTTTCTTCTTCGGCTCTGATTGCCGTCATCGCAGAAAAACTAACACAGTATCAGGCAAACCATATTGTACTTGATCCTGTCATGGTGGCTACCAGCGGTGCAAAACTCATCAGCGATGATGCCATTGCTGTCCTCACGGAAAAACTGATTCCGCTCGCAGAAGTCATTACACCTAATATTCCGGAAGCCGAAATTCTTTCCGGTATGAAAATTCAAACTGCTGCCGATATCGAACTCGCCGCAAAAAAAATATCTGAACTTTACGGCTGTGCGGTTCTGCTGAAAGGCGGCCATTCTGTCAATGATGCCAATGACTACCTGTACAGCGCGGGCTATTGCAGAACATTTCAGGGAAAACGCATCGACAATCCTAATACCCACGGCACAGGCTGTACGCTCTCCAGTGCAATTGCATCTAATCTTGCCAAAGGCTTCTCTCTGTCTGAAGCTATCGAACGCGCAAAACTATATATCTCCGGCGCACTGGAAGCTATGCTCGACCTTGGCAAAGGCTCCGGCCCTATGAATCATGCGTTTGCAATCCGGAATCAGTTTACAGAGGAGGCTTAATTCTATGAAAGTTTCAGAAAGATTATATCAGGCGGCTCTGCCTATCTGGGAAAGCTATTATACACATCCCTTTGTGCAGGGAATCGCGGACGGTTCGCTGGATCATGACAAGTTCGCATTCTATATGATTCAGGATCATTTATATCTGATGCAGTATGCAAAATTATTCGCTCTCGGCCTGATCTGCGCCGAGCAGGAAAGCGATATGAGACTGTTCAGCAAGCTGATTACTGAAACACTCGATACGGAAAATGCTGTACATCAGAGCTATCTTGCCAAATTCGGCATTACAAGAGAAATGCTCGATCATACGCCGATGGCTCTGAATAACGAATCTTATACGAATTATATGATTTCTATCGGATTCAAGGGCGGCCTTGCGGAAATCGCTGCTGCTGTGCTGGCCTGCTCGTGGAGCTATAAGCTGATAGGCGATTATATCGAACAAAATTTCCCTCAAAGCAAAAACGACGAATTCTATGCCAACTGGGTGAATACCTATACTTCTGACGGGTATCGCTCCTGTAATGATGATATGATTGCTATGTGTGACCGCTTTTCCGAAGGCATGACCGAAAAACAAATCCAGAATCTGATAAATATTGTTATCAATTGCAGCAAATATGAGTATCAGTTCTGGGATATGGCCTGGACAAAAGGCGAATCTTATACTCCATAATCATAAAGCAAATCAGGCGGACGGCGGTTTTTATGCTGTCCGCCTGCAATATCAGGATCTCAATTGTTTGCTCTTCCTGATGTACATACACATGTGACAGCCGTTTTAATCCAGACATTCCATTTCTTGCAGAATCATGTCCATAGCACGATGAATTTCCGCAGAATATTCAGATACCGGGGTTGAAGATGTATATTCCGGTTCCAGTGCATTGTACAGCTCAAAGACCAATCCTGCTGCTTCTTCGCCGAGTTCGGTCTCAAGAATCTGCATCATCAAGCGTTCTGTCAGAAAATTTTCCATTGTCTTCATCACGCAGAGACCTACAACTACTGCTTCGTGCTCCTCTTCAAGGCCGAAATCCGGGTTTTCATCCAGGCATTCCTTGATAACAGGAACCAGCGTTTCGGCGTGGCTGTAAATGACAGGGAAGTCCGGTTCATCGCCGAAAATTTCTTCAAGCGTGGCGAAATTCTCAGAATCAGCTGTGTCAGGCGTGTCGTTCTCGATTACAGCGTTTTCAGTTCTGATTACAGTTCCATCAGGTAATGTAATTGTCAGCATAATAAAATCAATTCCTTTCTGGCTTGTGAATGTTCTTTTATACGTACGTACGAATCAAATTCTGTTTTTATTATACCACACTTGGTCCAGAAAGTCAAGACTTTTGAAAAAAATTTTTAAAAAATTTTTCAGCCGAAAAAATTGTCCAGAGCTTCCTGGTCATCCGCATGGTGCTGAGAGGTGTTGCTTTGTAATTTTTCTTTCAGGGCAGTGTCGCCGTTCCGAATCCATTTTTGAGTCAAATTTAAAAATTCGGCCATGGACAGCCCCTGCTGACGTGTGATTTTGTCTCTTACACTGGACTGCGAAATATTCTGCTCTGCACTGATTGTATTAATGGCATCGGTTACGGCCTCTGAAAAAGTGGGGTAGGAATAACAGGTGTTCTTCACTTTTTCCAGTACAGCAAGAATCTGCTTGGTTCTTTGGGAAACATTCAGTTCACGTTCTGTGGCATCAGAGAGCTTTAAGGGGAACAGTTCAATCTGACCGTCCTCAAAAATTTTCAGTTCGTAGCGTGCAATTACTTTTTTCTGAATCATAGAAATCTCCTTATCTTTCTGGATGTAATTCTTTTTGTGTGTACATACATGTCATAACACAAAAAACAAAAAATCAATTGTAAAATTCAACAAAATTTTGCCGATGATATCATTCAAATTAAAGAAACGGCGAATACACACAGGTAAAGCCTTCCTCTGTCAGCTGAAGAATATCGTTATAAACTAAGTGATGCTTCTGGTCGCAGGACATGGAAAGATGATAATGTCCGCTGAACCAGAGCTTAAAATCCAGCCTGGAATCAATTTCGTCAAAATAATCGGTCAGTTCGTTCCGGTTATAGGCTTCCCAGCCGAACATTTCCAGCTGGATATGCGTGGGAAGAGAGTGCGTGATGACGATATCTGTTTTCCAGCCGGCGGCTTCCAGAGCTTTGCGGCCGCGTTTCATCTCTGCAAAGCTGGGAATCTCCTGTTTCCAGATTGATACACCCCATTTCCGGAATGCCTTGTCATGACTTTCGGCACCGCCAAAGGCAAAAAATTTCTTTCCTTCCAGCTCGAAGCACTGTCCGCGCAGAATATGCATAATATGATCTGCAATTTTATGCACCCGGATGCCGTTCCATTCTGTGACAGGATATTTTTCCAGCATATCGAAATTTTCGTGATTGCCGTCAATCCACAGCGTTGTCCAGGGCTTTCCTTCCAGCCAGTTCAGCCACCATTTTTCTGCTTTGGAACCGTCCCAGATCAGCCCGAAATCGCCGCATATAATCATATAGTCATCCCGTGTCAGCTGTTTTTGCATGGTAAACCGCCGCGCGGAAAATTTATGAATATCAAAATCTCCGTGAATATCCCCGGTAATAAAAATCATGCAGCATCCCCCATTCTTCATGCAATATTTCTGTTCTTTTTTTATTATAACATAATTGCAGAAAAAAAGCAAGTGCTGATAAAAAATAATCACAGATGCTTGACAATTCTATCAATTTGTGGTATGATAAAATTATGCTACAAGAGTATCTCTGCTGCGGCTTTTTATGCTGTGCAGACACGAACGGAGGAAATGCTGATGGGATTTTTTTCCAGAATGATTGATATTTTCAAGTCCAATGTCAACGATCTGATTGACCGCGCGGAAGACCCCGAAAAAATGGTCAAGCAAATTATTGCCGATATGCAGCAGGAATTGAATAAATCTACCCAGGCCCTCGGAAAGGCTGTCGCCAGCGAACGCCTTGCACAAAAACAGTATGCCGAGGCACAGAAAAAATCTGCCGACTGGGAGGCAAAGGCTAAGGCGGCTCTGGCTGCCAATAATATCGAACTTGCCAAAAAAGCTCTTGCACAAAAAGTCAAGGCCGATGAAGAAGTTGCTACTTATAAAGAAATGTACGAGACAATCAGCAGTCAGACCGAGGCAATCCGCACACAGGTGGAAACCCTGAAAGCAAAGCTTTCTGAAGCAAAAAGCCGTCAGGCTATGCTGATTGCCCGCTCGCAGATGGCCGATACCAAAAAGGCTCTTGCACAGTCCGTCAGCGGGATTGATACTTCCAGCGCGTATGAAAAATTAAACCGCATGGAGGAAAAAATTACCAGAAAAGAAGCCGAAGCAGATGCTTTTGCCGAAATTGCCGGGACTTCTGCTTCTAAAGATTATGAAACGTTTGAACAGCTCCAGACAGATGCTAAAATTGATGACGAACTCCAGCGGCTGATGGCTGAGATGGGTCAGCTGAGAACCGGCGAGGAAGAACTGTCTCTTGAAGAACAGATTGCTGCTGCCGAAGCTGCCGGCAAAGCCGCCGGCGCAGAGGGTGCAGAGGGTATTTCTTTTCAAAAATTGTCAGATTAACTCCGGATGCACCCTTTTCCTGACCAGGGAAAGGGTGCGCCCTTTTCTGGTACAGCTATTATTTTTTTAATCAGGAGGATTTTTATTATGCAGGAAGCTATTATGCAGCAAATCCGGGTTTATTTTCAGGAACATCAATGGAATTTTGACGAACAGGAAAATGTCTTTCTTACAGGCGTTTCGCTGGAAGGCCGCACACAAGGTGCTATGATTCAGCTGATTGTCGCAGAACGCGCACTTGTCATGCTGACAGCTCCTGATCTTGAAATTCCCGAAGAGGCTTTCCCCGAAATTCAGACATTTGCCAATGAAATTAATAATCTGATTAATATCGGCTGTCTGTATCTGGACAGGGAACAGCATGTAATTGCATTCCGCATTGGCACAATCTGTGCGGATACTGTTCCCACACAAAACCAGATTGATGATATTATCGGCTATTCTGTTACGCTGATTCAGGACACTGCCGAAGCTGTGCTGAATCTTCTGGAAGGAAACGCTTCGCCGGAAACTGCTGCTGAACAGGCTGTTCAGCCTGAATAATCCCAATCCAGCCGCTTTGCTCTATTGCGGATGCGGCTGTTTTATTTTTTAAACTTATCGACAGGAGGAATTTATCATGCTATCTGATATTGAAATTGCGCAGGCTGCTGAAATGCTGCCCATTACCGAAATTGCCGGACAGCTCGGCATCCCTCAGGAAAAACTGGAACCCTACGGCCGCTATAAGGCAAAGTTAAGCGAGGAACTTTTCGCAGATACAGTCTGTCAGCCCGACGGGAAATTAATCCTCGTGACGGCAATCAATCCTACCCCTGCCGGAGAAGGCAAGACAACCGTCAGTGTCGGACTGGGACAGGCAATGGCCAAAATCGGAAAAAAAGCTGTTCTTGCGCTGCGTGAACCCTCTCTCGGCCCTGTATTCGGCATCAAGGGCGGCGCGGCCGGCGGCGGTTATTCTCAGGTTGTTCCTATGGAAGATATCAACCTGCACTTTACAGGCGATATTCATGCGATCACGGCGGCTAATAATCTGCTGTGCGCACTGCTGGATAATCACATTCAGCAGGGGAATGAACTCAAAATCGATACCAGAAGAATCCTGTTTAAACGCTGCATGGATATGAATGACCGCGCTCTCAGAAATATCGTCATCGGTATGGGCGGTAAAGTCAACGGCGTTCCCCGTGAAGACAGTTTCCAGATTACTGTGGCTTCTGAAGTCATGGCGATTCTCTGCCTTGCTTCTGATCTGGATGATCTCAAGAAAAGGCTGGGAAATATCTTAATTGCCTGGAGTCTTGACAATCAGCCCGTTTATGCCAGAGATCTTCACGCCGAAGGTGCTATGACCGCTCTGCTGAAAGATGCCCTCAAACCTAACCTGGTGCAGACACTGGAACATACTCCGGTATTAATCCACGGCGGCCCCTTTGCCAATATCGCCCACGGATGCAACTCCGTAAGAGCTACTAAATTAGCCCTTAAATTAGGCGATTACTGCATTACCGAAGCCGGATTCGGTTCTGATCTGGGCGCAGAAAAATTTTTCGATATCAAGTGCCGTTATGCCGGATTAAAGCCCTCCTGTGTTGTGCTGGTGGCAACTGTCCGCGCTCTGAAATATAACGGCGGCGTTCCGAAAACAGAACTCTCTTCTCCTGATCTGGATGCCCTTAAAAAAGGCATTGTCAATCTGGGTGTGCATATCGAAAATATGCAGAAATATCATATGCCCGTTGTCGTGGCAATCAACAGATTCTATACAGATACGGATGAAGAACTGCATTTTATTGCCGATTACTGCAAACAGTACGGCGTAGAGACTTCTATGTGCGAAATTTTCGCCAAAGGCGGCGAAGGCGGCACTGATCTGGCCGAAAAAGTCTGCCGGATTGCAGATACACAGGAATCTCAGTTCCAGGTGCTTTATGATACAGAAGCATCCCTTGCCGAAAAAATTGAAAAAATTGCAAAAGAAATCTACCGCGCTGACGGCGTTGATTTCCAGAATAAAGCCCTGAAATCTCTCAAAGAAATTGAAAGCCTGGGATTCGGCAATCTGCCCGTCTGCATCGCAAAAACACAGTATTCGCTCTCTGATAATCCGGCAATGCTCGGCAAACCCGAAAATTTCAGAATTACTGTCAGTGATATGAGAGTTTCCGCCGGAGCAGGATTTGTCGTCGTCCTGACAGGCGATATCATGACAATGCCCGGTCTGCCGAAAGCTCCTGCTGCTCTGCGCATCGACTGCGATAATCAGGGCAATATCAGCGGATTGTTCTGATGATGAGAAAAGAATTTTTTACCCGTTCTCCGGAAGAAACCATTCAGCTGGCGGAACAGTTCGGAAAACTGCTCCGCCCCGGGGATGTGCTTGCTTATCTGGGAGATCTGGGAGCAGGAAAAACAACGTTTACCAGAGGCCTTGCTCTCGGACTGGGGCTGAAAGATCTGGTGACTTCTCCTACATTTGCACTTGTTCATGTCTACGGTCAGCCGCCGCTCCAGCTCTGCCATTTCGATATGTACCGCATTACTGATGAAAATGAACTGGAAACGACAGGCTTCTATGATTATGACAGGAACGAGAGCATTTTCGCTGTGGAATGGTCGGAAAATATCATGAATGCCCTTCCGGACAATACGATCCGGCTGACTCTCGAACGCATCAGCGACGACGAACGCAAAATTATTTTAGAATCTCAGGAGGATGATCGCTTTGCGGATTTTGGGACTTGATACTTCCGGAAAAACAGCATCTGTAGCAATTCTCGATACAGAGAAAAATATTCTGCTCGGAGAACATTCTGTTTATACCAGCCGGACACAGTCACAGGTAATTATGCCGATGTGCAAAAATTTGTTATCAGAATGCAATATGACTGTCAGTGATGTGGACTGCTTCGCAGTTTCAGTGGGCCCCGGCTCTTATACAGGTCTGAGAATCGGCATCGCGGCAGTTCAGGGAATGGCAATGGTAAATCATACTCCCTGTATTGGCGTTTCCACTCTGGAAGCAATGGCAAACAGAATCTTCGGCGCGAAACATATTTTATCTGTCATCCATGCAAGAGGCGAGTTATTCTATGCCGCATGGTTCTCGTATCAGATTTATATGTACTATGACCCTATGTATATCGACAGAGAAATCCCCGACGAATTGCAGACACTTGACGAAATCGCAAAAGTTACGGAACATGTTATCAATGATTCCGAACAGATTATCGTCACCGGCGAGGGCGCGGAAGAATTTATCCGGCAATATCAGGCCGTTCATCAAGATATGGACGAAACTTTCCTGAGAATTGCACCCCCGTTTCTGCGGCTGCAATCTGCCGCCGGAGTCTGCCACAGTGCAGCATATTATTGTACTTGTCATAAAGAACTGCCTACGGCTGCCGACCTGACTGCAAGCTATCTTCAGGCAGTGCAAATCCAGAAGAAAAAAACTGATTCAAATTAATTAACAGGAGATGCTATGACTTTATTTCAGAATAAAAATATCCTGAGGCAGTATATCGGATCAGGCGATGAAACGGAATTTACTGTTCCTAATCACATTACTAAAATTAAAGATTCTGCTTTCAGCGGCTGCGAAACTCTTGAAAAAATTATACTCCCTGATGGACTGAAAGAAATCGGCAGTCATGCTTTTTACCGCTGTGCAAATCTGAAAATTATTAATATTCCCGATTCTGTTACTTTTATCGGAGAATCTGCGTTTGCTGAATGCCATCAGCTGACAGAACTGCATATCCCTGAGGGGCTGACTGTTCTGGAAAAAGGAATCTGCCAAAACAGCGGTCTGCATTCGCTCTATCTTCCGGATTCTGTGAAAATAATCCGTGAATCTGCATTCTACCGCTGTTCCGAACTGGCCGAAATCAGTATGCCCGATTCTGTCGAAACAATCGCTTTTCTCGGCTTCGGATGGTGGAACGATATACTGCTGACAATCCGCAGAACATACAAAGATGTGCACCTGCATATCAATGTTCCTATCCGCGGCCATACAATGGAATCTCATCTTGCCGATTTTATTCAGCAGCCAAGCCGTGAAAAATTTATTCTGCTGAAACCGGAGTATAAAATTCCCCTCGCTGTCGGTTATTATGACCTGAATTTACAGGCGGAAGGCTATTTTTCTGTTTACCTGAAACGCTCTATCCGGAAAGCCGTCACCCTTGCGGTACAATGGAATGATAAAACTCTGCTCCGCGATCTGCTTGATACCGGATTTGTTACCAGAAAAAATATTGATTTCATGATTCAGTATGCCATTCAGCATACCCAGAAAGGCGGCAGCCCGGAATGTCAGCTGATGCTGACGGATTATAAATATCAGCATTTTCCGTCAGATACCAGCCAGATTACCAGAAAATTAAAACTATAGGGGGATATCATGGGATTTGAAATTCAGAATCATGTGCTGATCAGATATATCGACGAACCCGGCGTGACGGAAGTCACTGTTCCGGACGGCGTGACCGAAATCGGCAAACTTGCTTTTTCCAGGAGCATCCGCATCAGAAAAATTATTCTGCCGGATTCCGTGACAAAAATAGGAGATGCTGCCTGCTGCTGTGATACTCTGGAAGAAATTGATATTCCGGATTCTGTTACCGAAATCGGAGAAGAAAGTTTTTACGGCACTGCCTTGAAAGAAGTCATTCTGCCGAAGTTTCTGAAACATCTTCCAGAACGCTTGTTTCACGAATGTTGGAAATTGGAAAAAGTAACTCTTCCGGAAGGTCTGGAAACTATCGGAGATGAAGCCTTTTTTCTGTCCGAGCTGAAAAAAATTGATATTCCGGAAAGTGTCAGAATGATAGGTTCTTTTGCATTTGGCGGGCGTTATACTGTTCAGATGCATTTTCATAAAAATCAGAGAATTACAAAAATAAAGCAGTACAGCATCTGGGAAAATAATGCTCCCGAAAAAAGACTGATGGCCTTCTTTGAACATCCCTCCGGTGAAACATTTTCTGCTCTGAAAGCAGAGTATAAACTTCCGGCTGCATACAGCTATTTTGATATTGATGAAAAAATCAGCGCGTATCTGAAACGAAATATCCGGGATGCTGTCCGGCTTGCCATCGATGAAAATCAGCCGGAAGTCCTGAAAGGCATTCTGGAAAGAAAACTGATTATCAAAAAGCATATTGACGAACTGATTCAGTATGCTATCGATAAGACTCAGAACGGCGGAAATCCGGAATTTCAAGTGATGCTGACAGATTATAAATATCAGAATTTTCCCGCTGATGCAAAGCAAATCGGCAAAAAATTAAAATTATAACAGAAAGGATAAGTGATGATTGATGATAGCTATCGGCTGTGACCATGCCGCGGTCAATCTTAAAAATGCAATTAAAACATATCTTGACGAAAAAAATATCCCCTATCTGGACCTGGGAACCAGCGGCGAACCCTGCGATTATCCCGATATTGCCGAAAAAGTCTGCAATCAGATAACTTCCGGCAATGCCGAAAAAGGTATTCTCGTCTGCGGTACAGGGGTCGGCATGAGTATTGCCGCGAATAAAATCAAAGGCATCCGCGCCGCCGTCTGCAATGACTGCTTCTCTACAAGATATACCAGAAAACATAATGATGCCAATGTTCTGTGTATGGGTGAACGTGTTATCGGAACAGGACTCGCGCTGGAACTTGTGGATATCTTCCTCGAAACAGAATTCGAGGGCGGCAGACATCAGAGACGTGTGGATAAAATTTCCAATTTAGAATCTTAATTACAGGAGGGCTTTTATTATGGCTAATTTACACATTATTGATCATCCGCTGATTCAGCATAAGATTTCCCTTATGCGCGATAAAAATACAGGTACTAAAGAATTCCGCGAACTGGTCAACGAAACTGCTATGCTGATCTGCTACGAAGCTACCAGAGATCTTCCGCTGAAAGAAATTGAAATGGAAACTCCCCTCTGTATGGCAAGAACTAAAATCGTTTCCGGCAGAAAACTCGCTGTTGTGCCGATTCTCCGTGCAGGCCTTGGCATGATCGACGGTGTGACTTCTCTTGTGCCGGCCGCTAAAATCGGCCATATCGGCATGTTCCGTGACCCCGAAACTCATGAATCTGTCAAGTATTACTGCAAGCTTCCGGATGATATTGCCGAACGGGATGTTATTATCGTTGACCCGATGCTCGCAACAGGTTCAACTGCCTGCGCGGCTATTACCGAACTGAAAAAAGCAGGAGTCAAGAATATCAAGTTTATGTGCATTCTCTGCTCTCCGGAAGGCGCGGCCGCTATGATTCAGAAACATCCTGATGTGGATATCTACTGCGGCGTGATGGATGAAGGCCTGAATGATGATAAATATATCATTCCCGGTCTGGGCGATGCCGGAGACAGAATTTTCGGTACAAAATAATGCAGTTATTCCGGAAACATCCGTACCTGAATCTGAATATGGGGCTTGTCAAGGAAAATTTTATAATTATCAAAAAAACAGATCAGAAATTATGGGAAGAGCGCGGATTTCAGAAAATCCGGAAATATCCGATTTTTCGATATAAACCCAATCCTGCGGAAGTCATCATGCTGGGCAGGCCTATGACAATTTCAGAATTCAGTGCGGAAAATTTAATTCATAGTGAAATTCTGGATTATACGCTGTATCTTGGGTCTTACGGCATGGGCGGAGCCGGTTTCTTCGGCCTGAAATTAAAAGGCAGTTTCGGCATCAGACGGCTGGTTTATTGTATCTGGTCGTCCGGAGAACATATTCTTCTTGATGATAAAATTATAGAATGTCATCCCCAATTTATAGAAATCTATCATCCGTGGATTGTCTGGGGCAATGGTATGCATGAAGAATATGAGAAAACCAGCCGGAATTTGAAAAATTTCTTATCCGGACTGGAAATTCAGGAGATCAGCTTGCAGGAACATGCCCTGAAAATTCAGCTTTCCGGAAATCACAGGATAGAAACATATCAGAAATCTGAAAAATTTCCGGAGCAAGCCGGAACAGGCAGGAAAAGACTCTCTTACGAAACAGGTACTATGTCAGATTACTGGCTTGTGATCTATGATGAAACAGATTTGCATGTGTGAGAATATCAGGCTGAAAGTTTAAAAAGGAGTTTGTGATAGTATGGTCGGTATTATTATAAAAGCTGCTGCTGCTGTGCTGGGGGCCGCACTTGGTCATGCCGGAGAACTTGAAAAAGTCGCAAAAGAATGCAAAAAAACAATCAGATTCCCCGCTTTTCCGGTAAAAGTATCGCCGCTGGATAAAAAATTCTGGAATACAATCGGCGGAGGCGACGGCTGGAAAATTCAACAGCATATGACAACAGGCGTTGTCAGAATTGTGGATGCAGACGACACCCTCCGCGCCTGGGGCACGGAAGAAGCTATGGAAGAACTTTTTACCAAACTAGCAAAAAGAAATTAAGGTGATACTATGCTTTTATTCGCCGGAAGAGGTTCCGCTTTTGCGGAATCGCATAATTCTGCTTTTTTTATAGACAAAAATACATTGATTCTGCTGGACTGCCCCATGTCGGCTTTTCAGAAATACAGATATCTGGATTTTAATCAGATTCAACGGATTTTTATTCTTGTTACCCATACCCACGGCGATCATGCAGGGGGAATCGGGTCGATGATTCATTTTACGCAGTTTGTGCTGAATAAAAACAGAAATATTTCTTTGACCGTCGCCGCGCCCTCGGACAGAGTCAAAAAAGACCTGACAATGCTGCTGAGAATTGAAGGCTGTGACAAAACTGCTTATTCTCTGATTACGGCAGATCAGATCGGCGAATCCTGGTTCCGGCAGGCTGTGCCGACAGATCATGCCGATCTGCTGAAAGGAAAATGTTTCGGCTACTGTCTGTACCTCAACGGCAGAACAATTGTCTATACAGGGGATACTAAAATTCTGGAGCCGTTTCTGCCGTATCTCCGGCCAGGCGATTTTCTTTATACAGAAGCTTCTGTTTTGGATAAAACTGTGCATTTGTATCTGCCGGATTATCTTCCCGTTTTGCAGCAGCTTACCGAACAGGGAATTCATGTTTTTCTGATGCATCTGGATGACGAACGCGAAATTCTGAAACAAATTCAGGGAACAAAAATTCAGCTTGCGCCGCTGTACCATTTCCGGAAAGAAATTCCTGTCCGGCTTGTCAGGACAAAAATTTCTGAGATTGCTGAAATCAAAGCTCTTTATGAACTCTCTTTTCCGGATAATGAAAAAGCTCCGTTTCCGCTGCTGTTTGCAAAACAATATTTTGCCGATGTGGATTTTCTGACAATTTATGCCGGAAAACAGTTCGCCGGATTTTTCTATCTTGTGAATTTTGAGCATTTGTCCTATATTTTTTATTTCGCCATCCGGCCGGATCTGAGAAATAAAGGCATCGGCAGCCGGGCTTTGCAGAGACTGCAAAAATTCTGCTATGGCAGAAAATTATTCCTTGCTATTGAACAGCCCGCCCCTGATGAAAATCATTATCAGGAACGAATTGACAGAAAATATTTCTATCTTAAAAATCAGTTCCGGGATCTTCATAAACGTGTACAGGAAGGTTCTGTGATTTATGAACTTCTCAGCACAGGCGGCGATGTTTCTCCCCAAGAATACCATGACCTGATACAGTCGTTTACAGGAAAGTTCCTTTACCGTAATATTCCTATGAAAATTCTGGAAGATTAATTTTTATTCTAAAAAACTATTGACAAATCTTTGAGAGTATGCTATAATAATTACCTAAGCTTGAAAAATAAATATTCAGTATCTGGTACAGCATGTCTGCACAACCGTGTGTTAAAATGAGAGCCGGCTGCTCTGCACGGGTGCGCCGGAACCGCTGAGTCGTCAGGCCTACGGATACGTTCGCAAGGCGGCTTTGAGATTGAAATAATGTGGCAACACGATTTTTCAGGAGACAGAGCTATCATTGCCTGTCAACAGAGAAGGCGCAGCGCATGAGGTGTATGCAGATGTAAGGTATTCTGACCGACTGCCCCTCGCAATAGACCGCCTCCGCGGGGAGGAAGAAGCCTGTAAGACCATGTGTGGAAACATGAGCCGCCACAGGTAGTCCGCAAGGACGTCCAGCCAAGAGGGGGTGCCGATACTGTGCGGAGAAATTCGCACAGCAGTTGAAGGAAGTGTACTGCCATAAGGTACAATCTAAACTATGGGCTGATAACCTACGAATTTATGATTTTATTTTCTGAATGCCGTGGCGGTGCTGCGGGTATAAGTCCCGTCCGGGTTCGGTGCTTGCACAGGGTAAGAAGCAGCGGGTCGCTCCCGTCTGTTCAGACTTATTTTCCCGGTGACCGAATACATTGAGAAGCTGTCCATGTAAGGCGAATAAAAACCTGTGCAGATGTGTTGTACCAGATACTGAATCAGGCAAAAATTAATTTTTTTTGTTATCTTGTATTACAAGTACTTGACAAATGATTTATTTTATAGTATAATAAAAACAGCGGCATAAATCTCTTATGCAACTGAACCTTATCAAGAGCGGCTGAGGAAACAGGTCCTGCGAAGCCCGGCAACCTGGCATTTTTGCCGATGGTGCTAAATCCTGCGGTTTTACCGAGAGATGAGGAATTATTAAGTACAATCCACAGCATTCGGTTAAAAAACTGAATGCTGTTTTTTTGTTCTGCCTCTTTTGTGTCGCTTTTTGAAATTTTTTATCTAAATCAGGAGGCTGTTTATTATGAAAAGAGTTTTTACTTCCGAATCCGTAACAGAAGGTCATCCGGATAAAATCTGCGACCAGATTTCTGATGCTGTTCTGGATGCGATTCTCGCACGGGACCCCTTCGGACGCGTTGCCTGCGAAACTGTTACCACAACAGGCCTTGTCATGTGCATGGGCGAAATTTCAACTAAGGCTAAAATCGATATTGCTAAAATCGCCCGTCAGGTTGTTGTGGATATCGGCTATGACAGAGCAAAATTCGGCTTTGACGGACATACCTGCAATGTCATGATTGCAATGGACGAACAATCCCCCGATATTGCTATGGGTGTGAATGAATCTTATGATACTCAGGAAACAGGTGCCGGAGATCAGGGCCTGATGTTCGGTTTTGCCTGCAATGAAACCCCCGAACTGATGCCGATGCCGATTTCTCTTGCCCATAAGCTCGCAATTAAACTGACTGAAATCCGCAAAAACGGCACGCTCCGCTATCTCAGACCCGACGGAAAAACACAGGTCACTGTGGAATATGATGAAAATCAAAAGCCCGTCCGCGTGGATGCTGTTGTCGTTTCTACTCAGCACGCTCCCGATGTGACTACACAGCAGATTCGTGAGGATATTAAAGAACTGGTGATTGATGCTGTCATTCCGGCAGAACTCATTGACGAAAATACTAAAATCTTTATTAATCCGACAGGCCGCTTTGTTGTCGGAGGCCCTCAGGGTGACAGCGGTCTGACCGGACGGAAAATTATTGTCGATACTTACGGCGGCTATGCCCGTCACGGCGGCGGCGCATTCTCCGGCAAAGACCCGACAAAAGTCGACAGAAGCGCGGCCTATGCGGCAAGATATATCGCGAAAAACATCGTTGCTGCCGGACTCGCTGACAAGTGCGAAATTCAGCTTGCTTATGCCATCGGCGTGGCAAAACCCGTTTCTATCCGTGTTGATACTTTCGGTACAGCCAAAGTGGAAGAAGATAAACTGGAACAGGCCGTTTCTCAGATTTTTGATCTCACTCCGGATGGTATTATCAAAATGCTCGACCTCAGAAAGCCGCAGTACAGAAAAGTAGCTGCTTACGGCCATTTCGGCAGAGAAAACCTCAACGTTGCATGGGAGAAAACAGATAAGATTCAGGCTCTGCTGGATGCTGTGAAATAAATTATAAATATTATAAATATGAATCAGTTTGATATGTGCGATATTACGCAGCACTGCTATCATGACGGCATTGTGACAAGGCTGAATGCATACTGCTTCCAGGGAGTATTCCCCGAAGAGGAGTCAGATGCTACCGGCCTTGCCGCATTCTGTATTTATTTTCAGTTCGAGAAAGTGCCTGATATTTTCAATCATCTTCCTGATGTGACGGATGCTGCTATTTTGTCGTTCGAGGTTATGCCATGTCAGCAGGGCTATGATGTAAAACTGTGTATTCTGGCAGAAGAATTTCATGCTATTATATTTCAGTGCACAAATCTGCATTGTGAACTGTATCGCTACATGGGAATGTCTTACAGAAATATCTATGATGAAATCGATTTTTCTGATATGCTGTGCTACCTCACGGATGAATTCTATCAGGACGAAGAACAGATTTCTGTCGCCGATGATTTAATTATCCTGCACAAAGAATATTGTTATCAGAAGTATGACGACAAGGGCAGACTGATTGCAGCAAACAATTTTGGAAAATATCAGGTTCTGAAAAACGGCAGGGAAATCTATTCTTTTCTGAATGATGACGATCAGGTCAGCTTGCGGAATCCGCTGGTACTGCACAGCAATGGCCGGCGATATCTCGCGTTTCATGTGGGATTGTACGGCATCAGCTATCTCGACCCCGACAGCGGTCAGGTCTATCACTACGTTCCTGAAGGATATACTCATGATGTCCGTTCTTCGCACGGAGAATCATTTATTATCACAGAAATCTATTACGACAAAAATTCTGATCTGATTGCATACGGCGGCTGTTACTGGGCCGCCCCGTCAGAAATATTCGTCGGCGATTTCCGGAATCCTTTGCATTATAATCCGCATTTAATACGCATTCATGAACTGCTCGACCCAGAATGGGAAAAAATTGATGATATCGATTTTGTCCGCTGGGATGCTGATGCATTAATCGTGAACTGCGACGGAAAAGAAGTTTCATTATCTGTCAGTCTGCTCCGTAAAGCTCTCAAGAAAGAAGCGTGAAGTCATGGAAACAGAATTCCTGAAAATTCAGAATGAATTAAAATCCCAGATTACCTGTACTGACTGCTTTCAGCTACAGAATCTGAATACTGTCGCCGGAGTCGATCTCGCTTACTGGAAACAGAATGACAAAGAATTCGCTGTGTGCTGTATCGTCATTCTGGATTATCAGACAGGAAATATCATCGAAACAAAGCACTTTCATGACGAAATCCAAGTCCCTTATATGCCCGGTTTTCTGGCATTCCGGGAACTGCCTCTGATTCTCGAAACAGTGAAGTTATTGCAGAATTCTCCTGATTTGTATGTTTTCGACGGAAACGGCTATCTTCACCCCAGACATATGGGAATCGCTTCTCATGCCGGACTGCTCCTGAAAAAACCGTCAATCGGAGTCGCAAAAACATATTACCGCGTTTTCGATGCGGAGTATTTCGAACCCGGACAGGAAGCCGGAAGTTATTCTGATATTGTCATCAACGGGGAAGTCTACGGCAGAGTACTCCGGACTCATGCAAATGTCAAACCAGTATTCCTGTCAGTCGGAACAGGCGTTTCGCTGGATACTGCTGCCAGAATTATCCGGCATTTCGTCACAAAAGACAGTCACATTCCTGCGCCGACCAGATTGGCCGATCTGGAAACGCATATCGCAAGAAGAGAAATTTCCGGAATTTAATATAGAAAAAATGCCCTTTTCGAGGGGCATTTTTTATGACAGGCTTTCGATAAGCTGTGCAATCAGAGAACAGGTTATGACGATAAGAAAAAAGGCAGAAGGAAGCATGACAAGAAAAATATAGATTATCGTCTGAAACGGGAATTTTCTTTTTTCTTCCCAGAGCGTGATACGAGGCATGAAATTTTTCTGTTTCAGTTGTTTGCAGTATAATTCTTTATTAAAAGAATTGTCTGAAAAAATTTCATTTACGGGTATGAACTGGCTGGTTTCTTCCAGATTGTAACTGACAGCAAGATAACAGTCTTTCTTTTTCTGATATAAAAAACGCTGATACTGTGAGGTACCTGTAGAAATTTCTCCTACAGGAACATATTCCACGATTTCGCATTCTTTTTGAATATCAAAATAAGAAACTGTCAGTACGCCCAGAATATAGGGTTTTCCCTGGAAAGTATAACGTGTTTCTTCTCGATAGCTGAGAATCTGCGCTTTGACTTTGGTATAATCCCGGTAGGATTTTGCTTTCCGGATGCGCCGGAATCCCAGAATCAGAGCCATGCCAAAAAAGAAATATACAAGAATTCCCATCCAAAAATCATTCATGCTGTCACCTGCTTTCTCAGAGTATATTATAGCATACCCTGTCAGAAAAAGCAAGATTATTTTTCATGAAACAGTTCGGAAATCTGCTCTCTTTCGGCATTTACCTGTGCGGATACTGCCTGTTCCGGCTCGAAGAGGGAAGTGTAACTGTATAAGGCAATTCCGGAAACGTTCTCCAGCTGACAGGCAAATTCCGCTTCCCGTGAAATGACTGTGCTGTCTGTCAGAAATTCGGATTTCCCGGCTCCTGCCCATTGATCAGAAAAGCCGATTTTGTACGCGCCTAAACCTATTACCAGCTCCGGAACTGTGACAACTTCTGCCCAGTGCTGTGCTGTTTCTTCAAAAGGACAAGTTTCGTTCCGGAAACCATAGTAAACCTGCGGAATAATAATATCACAATATCCCGGTTCTGTTGCCCAGAGTGTGACATCAGCATAGAGTTCGTTATAATTAATATTGAAGTTCCCCTGCGGACTGATGCTGAACGGAATTTCCGGATTGTTTTCTTTCACGGTCTGATAGAGTAATTTTATCAGTTCATTGCAGTTGTTTCTGCGCCAGTCCGCTAAATCCGAAGCAGAACTTTCAGAAAAAGCCTGCCGGTCAAAGTCCGGGTCTGTCGTCGGATAGAAATAATCATCAATATGAATGCCGTCAACAGAATAATTCTGCATGATTTCTGTAATGCCGTCCGCGACAAGCTGACGGACTTCCGGATATGCCGGGTTCAGATAATATCTGCCGTCACAGTCAACCAGATAAGTGCCGTTTCTGTCATCATGCCACTGCCGGAGCTGATAATTTTCCTCCAGAGCAGAAACAGTCTGCACAGTCTGCGCCCGGAGCGGATTCACCCACGCATGAACTGACAGGTTCAAAGCATGGGCTTCTTCCAGCATGATTTCCAGAGGGTCATACGTTCCGTCCAGATATGCCCCCGGCGGAAACAGTGCAGAATCATAATAGGCATCACAATAAGCCCGTACATGCAGAAAAATCGTATTCAGGCCGAATTCTGTGCAGTTCCGGAACGCTCTCCGGACGTTTTCCCGGAACTGGTCTTCGGTTTTGTTCTGCATCCATTGTTCATAAATCATCACAGGAATCCAGACTGCACGCATTCCGGCATCTTCCGGAAGATTCTGCAAAGTATCTTCCAGATGCAGATGTGCAATCTCCTGAAGATAATAATTTTCTTCCTGCTGTGCCGGAACACTGCATCCGGTCAGCAAAAAAGACAGCAGCAGCATAAAAAACAGCAGTTTCCTGACAGGCATGGGACATCCCTCCTTCTGTTAAAAACAGTCTATGCAGAAAATTTTTTTATCATGCAAAAAAATTTGCAGAAAATCTAAAAAAACACTTTATTTTTTCTCTTATTTATGTTATAATAATACTGTGTAAGCAAAATACAGATCAGGAAGGAAGAGAGAACATTGGGAGACAAAAAGAAAAAAGGAAACGGTGCCGCAAAATTCTTTGATGTGCTTCTGGCACTGGCACTGCTTGCCGGAATCGGCTACGGCGGTTATTATATCATCAGTCACGGAACTGTAATCGATCAGAAAACCAATTATGATGACCATCTTGTGGAAGAACCTACAGAACCTCCTACAGAACCCGGCATAGTCTATGAAACAACAGAAGTTTCTAACCAGGATGTGCACCACGGCAGTCTGATTCTTGTCAACCATGAAACACCCTTTCAGGACGATGAAGAAAGTCTGGTCAGCCTGTATCAAGTCATGCTGGAGAAAGACTGCCACAGCTTCGGCGCACGGGATGCAGAAGTCAAAGTACAGCGCGAATATGCAGAACAGCTGATTGCTATGTTCGATGCTTTCTATAACGAAACGTTTGATAATAATGTCATTGTACAAAGCGGCTACCGTTCATCCGAACGGCAGCAGGAACTCTATGATGAAGATTTGCAGAAAACAGGACTGGATTATTCCGAAAAAGTCGCTGTGCCCGGCTACAGCGAACACCAGACAGGCTGGTGTGTGGATCTGACTCTGTTTGAAGCCGATTATGACGGCTCCGGCATTTACAGCTGGGTGGATGAACACTGCGCCGATTACGGCATTATCCTGCGCTATCCGGAAAATAAAACAGAAGTAACTAAAATTTCTTTCGAGCCGTGGCATTACCGCTATGTCGGAATTCCTCATGCAGGCTATATCATGCAGAACGGCATCTGCCTGGAAGAATATATTGCCCTGCTGTACGGCTATGATTACGAACGGGAACATCTTCAAATTACGGACAGTGAAAATAAAATCTATGAAATTTATTATTATCCGGCAGATGCTTCCGCAGAAACAACTATGCTCCCCGTGCCGTCCGGCTATGACTATACCGTATCCGGCAATAACAGGGACGGCTTTATCGTTGCATTTGCAACAGGCGAAACGGCAGAGCCTGCACAGGAAACTGCGGAAGAATCCCAGGAAGAAGAAACTGCTCCCGAAGATGAAAATTTGTCATAAAACTGTACAAAGATAATATGCTTTTTGTGACGATAGTAAATAAATCTGAAAAATAACTTGCCATTTTTCCAATACTGTGCTATAATAAAAACAAGCATAAAAATACGCAGACAGAAAGTTGGTGATTCTGTATGATTTGTCCGAATTGTCAGATGCAGCAGCCACAGAATAATCTTGCCTATTGTGTCAGGTGTAATTATCCGCTGCAATCCAGACCACAGGGCTTTTTTACCAAATCCAGCCAGACAGGCTATTCCAGAGCCGATGCCTATTCCGCGGCCAGAAGAGGTCAGCCGGGTTATCCCCAGCAGGTGCCGTACCCTGCTGCACCCCCCCAGCCTCAGCCGCAGCAGATGCGTCAGCCTACAGCGGCTCCGCCAAATACGGGCAATATCCAGATCATGTATGATGCAAACGGAAATCCGGTTTATGTTCAGATGATGTACGACAGGACAGGAAAACCCGTTTATGTACAGATGATTCCCAAGATTACCGGTCAGGATGCTGCCGGAAATCCGATTTATACTATGATTCCGACTGCACAGGTGATTGTGCCGCAGTCACAGCCGGTTCCTCAGCCGCCGCAAAGACCCCAGACACAGCCGGCTTATCCACAGCAGCAAAAAACAAATCCTTCGTTTCTGGATACTGTCTCTCAGACTTCTTCCAGAGAAAATGCACAGTTTATTCCGAAAAATAATGTCAAGCCGCCGCCGGTTCCGGTCATGCCGCGCCCCGGCGAACAGCCGCCGCAGCCTGCCGTTTCTGTTCCTGACAGACCTGCCGTAAAAGCTTCGGCAATTGCTTCTGCTATGTATGCACAGTCGCCCGAACCTTCCGGCACAGGTTCTTTCTTTGCCAGAATGCAGCAGCAGAAACAGAATTCTGTTTACGAGGCCCCCGTCAGTGCACAGGAATTGCTCCGGGAAGAGACACAGAGTGCCTTTTCACGCAGTCCCGACCCGCCGCCGGATGAAAATGCTGTGCTCAACCGCATTTTTGAAAGCAGATCCAATGAATACCAGATGAATACAGGCAGAGGCAATTCTACTTTTTCTGTCAATGTGCCGGCTGATGAAATTACAAGCGTTTCTGAAAAAAATGTTTATAAAGCTCCGGAAAAAAAAGTTCAGAAATCCGCCAGAAAGCCGGAGCCTGACCCGCCCGAACCAGAACCAAAAGAAAAAGAAAAAGAATCTAAATCTGAATTAAAAGGCTTTTTCCGCAGTAAGAAAAATAAAGAAAAACCTAAGCATAAAACAATTATTGTCGACCCTGACGAAATTTTCGGCGACAGCAAAAAACATAAAGTCGAAATGCTGGGAATTTCCATCGACGGCGATGATAAGGCGGTAGATGCCAAAATTCAGGAAATGAAACTGGGCGGAAAAAAATCTGTCCGTTCTATGATTGCCGCAGATGTCAGCATTGAATCTATGGTGGATGACCCGCTCGCCGGAGATGCGGCAAGACGTGCCCTCACAGATGAAGTCGTGCAGCAGGCATATGATTCTGTAGAATCGGCCGAAATTGCTAAGGCACTGGAACAGCTTAATCAGGGTATTTTCCCGAAAAGCACAAAATAATTTACGATTCTGAAACAGCATACTGCTGTTCATGAATATAAAAATTTTATTTTTCAATTTCAAAAAAAGGAGATCATTACTTATGGCAGACGAAAACAAAGCAAAAGAACTTGCAGCGGCAGGTGCCGAAAAAGCAGGAGGATTCCTTAAGGAATTCAAAGAATTTGCACTGAAAGGCAATGTAATGGATATGGCAATCGGTGTTATCATCGGCGGCGCGTTCCAGGATATTGTTACCGCACTGACGGAAAACTTCATTAACCCTATTATCGGCTGTATCGGCGGTACCGAGGTACAGGGAAAAATCCATCTGATCGGCGATCAGTATATCAATTACGGCGCATTTATTACGGCAGTCATCAACTTCCTGATTATGGCGTTCGTGCTGTTCCTGATGATGAAGGGCGTGAAATCTATTATGGAACTCGGCAAGAAAAAAGAAGAAGAAGCCGCTGCTGCTCCTCCGGAACCTTCCAAAGAAGAAGTGCTGCTTACCGAAATCCGCGATCTGCTCGCTGCACAAAATAAAAAATAAGACTTTTTCCTGATTATGGCGTTCGTGCTGTTCCTGATGATGAAGGGCGTGAAATCTATTATGGAACTCGGCAAGAAAAAAGAAGAAGAAGCCGCTGCTGCTCCTCCGGAACCTTCCAAAGAAGAAGTGCTGCTTACCGAAATCCGCGATCTGCTCGCTGCACAAAATAAAAAATAAGACTTTTCTGCCGTTCGGATGATTCCGCGCGGCAGTTCATTTTTTATTCATTTTTTAAGACTATTTTCAGCTTTTTTCAGTATAGTAATATCAGAGTAAAATCGCCGTGAAGTACATAACCAAATACCAGACACGATATTTATCATAAGTGACAAATTTATTGAAAACGATTGACTTTTTTTCATACTAATGTTAAAATAAAATTAACAGTCAGAACAAATTCAGAAGGGGGAATTCTGATATGAAAAAATTATGGAAAAAATCAGCTGCTGCTTTTGCCGCTGCCGGACTGCTTGCTGCACAGTGTGCTCTGTTCCCGGCAAATGCAGAACAGAATTCAGTGCCCGATTTTTCTTATATGGGTGCTGTCGGAAATTATACCGCCGCACAAACGCAGACACTCGCGCAGGAAATCTATGACGGACTCGCAAATCATGAATCTGTTATTACCCTCAGCGTGAAATGGAACTCTATGTTCGACTGGCAGAGTATCTCTGATATTTACCGCGCTGTTCTGGCCGGATGGGATGTCGGCGTACTGACTTCGCGCGTTTCCGGAGGATTCGATGTCAGCAGAAGAAATTATATCCAGATTGTTCCCGCATATCTTGTTGAAGATTCTGAATATGATGCCGTCTATGCCGATATGACCGAAAAAATCAATTCGATTACTGCCAATGTCAGCCCGGATTGGTCAGATGCCGAAAAAGCACTCTATCTTCATGAATATATGGCAGTTGCCTATAATTATGATTATTCTTCTGACGATTCCGAACTCAAGTATACTCCGTACGGACTGCTCTCCACAGGTCAGGGCGTTTGTGAAGCGTATGCAAGACTGTATAATATCCTGATGCACCGCGTCGGCGTGGAATCTTCTATGGTGGAATGTACTTCTATGGGTCATGCGTGGAATCTTGTCTGCCTGGATGACTGCTGGTATCATGTGGATGTGACCTGGGATGACAGCTATCAGCTTCACGGAGGACTCGTCAGACATGTTAATTTCCTGAAAACCAGTGACGAAATGCTGGAAACAAATCACAGCTATACAAGCCAGACAGAATGGAAACTCTCCTCCGGACAAATCGTTCTTGACCTGCCGACTTCTGATTTTTATACAGATGCGTTCTGGAATCAGTGCAATTCGGCAATTCAGCAGTATCAGGGAGAATGGTTTGCAGTTCACTGCGATCCGGCTAATCAGAATACGACGGCCTGGTTTGACCTGTGCGATTTCCATCCCGAATCCGGAACGGCAGATATCACTCATCTGAATTCCCTTGATGCCAAATGGGCCAGATGGTATGTATTCGATCAGGAGGGCTATTACTGGCCGGGTACTTATATTACACCTGCGGTTGTGAACGGTATACTCTATTATACAACACCCGATGCCGTTTTTGCATGGCAGAACGGTCAGGTAATCTGGCTGTTTAATCTGGATGAAGAACAAAAACAGCTCGGCTATCTTTACGGCATGTATGCGGATGGAATGACACTGCATTATTACGTTTCTGTTTCGCCTAATAATGAAGATACTCCGACAGAATATACAATCGATCTGTCCGGCTATCAGGATTATGTAGAATTAGTTGCCGGAACTGTTCAGACAGAGCCTGAAACAACAACAACGACTACCACAACAACAACTTCTACTACTACTCAGACGACCACGACTACAACCACTTCCACCACTCCTCAGACGACGACGACTACAACGACTTCCACCACTCCTCAGACAACGACGACTACAACGACTTCTACTACTCCTCAGACAACGACTACCACAACGACTTCCACCACTCCTCAGACAACAACTACTACAACAACTTCCACGACTCCTCAAACGACTACCACCACAACCACTTCCACAACACCTGCTCCCGCTGAAACTGCTACAGAACCTGCTGCTGTATCCGGAGACCTCGACGGAGACTATCAGATTTCTGTTCAGGATGTCATCATCGTTCAGAAATACCTTCTGGGTTCAGCTGCTCTCACGCAGGAAGAATATCTTCAGGCAGATGTCACAAAAGATGAAATCGTCAATATTTACGATCTTCTCGCTATGAAACGAATTCTGCTTCATGAATTGCAGGCATAAAAATCAAAGTCCGGCAGAAAGAATCTGCCGGACTGCTTGCTTTTTTTCTTGAAATATGCTATAATCAGTTATGCGTTCCGCTTTTTGTGAATGCTGTCTTCGCTGATTTTGATCAGATTCAGCAAAGAGGAAGAATATTCCGGGTAAGTCTGGGACAAAATAGCAGTAGTCAGATATAATACCTCGGAATCCTGAACACAGTCGTTTTCTCCGATGCGGATGCCGCTGGAGGCGGCTTTGATGTTCGCTTCGTTCATGCTGACAATGGCACTTGCATCATCGTTTGCTACTACTTTGGGTACAGAGAACAGCTTCTGGTCATTGTGCGGATTGGCATTGTATACAATCCGGAACAGCTTGTACACGTTCAGCATCAGGTAAGAGGAAATTTCTTTAATCAGAGTAATGCTGTTTGCTTTCTGCGCCAGAGAAAATAACAGGCTGATGGAATTGTTGACAATCTTTCTGTTGAATGCCACTACTTCCGGGCTGGGCATACTGTTATTGCCGTCATCATCCGGGATATCTTCAATCGAGATGGTTTTTCCTTCCGGTTCGGGCGTTCTGCCAAGCAGATAGTCACAGGAAACGTTGTAGTAATCTGCAATTTTAACCAGAAAATCCAGACCGCATTCCCGGATGCCCTTTTCATAGTGCGAAAGCAGTGCCTGGGAAATACCTAAATCAGCGGCGGCCTGTTTCTGACTGATGTGTCTTTCTTTGCGCTGTAAAGCAATGATTCTGGGGAAATCGGAATTCATATATTTTGATTGCTCCTTTCGTAACGTGTTTGTTAGCTTAATCACACTATTAATATTATATTACAAATTATACTATTTGTAAAGATATTCCGGTGTGGAAAATATACCCGTTTTTTATCGAAAAATTGTGCAGAAACACAATAACTACAAAAACAGACGGATTCTGCCCTTATTTTTGGCAGACTCTGTCGGCAGGAGGTTTTTTATGAAAGGTTATCATCTTAGTCTGTTCCGGCACGGCCAGACAAAAGCCAACGAAGAGGGAATTTATATCGGGAATACGGATTTTCCGCTCTCTGACAGAGGGGCTGTCGAATTAACAGGCAAAATGGATCTGTATGAATACCCCAGAGTGCAGAGAGTCTACAGCAGTCCGCTGACACGCTGCACGGAAACGGCAGAAATCCTGTTCCCGGATGTGCCTTTGTTTGTTGCAGAAGAACTGAGAGAACTTAATTTCGGCGATTTTGAAGGAAAATATGCTGTCGATCTCATCGGCCGGGAAGACTACAGAACATGGCTGAAAGGCGGTTCGCCGGATCTCCGGCCGCCTAACGGCGAAAGTGTCGGGGAACTGTGCGTGAGAAGCTATCGTGTTCTTTATCGGATTCTGATGGATATGATGGAACATGATCTTTCTCACTGTGCCGCGGTCACACATGCCGGAGTCATCAGCAATATGCTGACCTGCTTCGGACTGCCTAAAATGTCGCCGAAAGAAATCCGCTGTGAACCCGGTGAGGGCTTCGAGATTATGTTCAATGCCCAGATGTGGCAGAATTCCCAGACGTTCGAGATTTTAGGCGTAACCCCTTATTCCAGAGGCTGATTACATATTTCTGTAATCAAGGGGGATTTTTTTCTGATGAAACTGCATGAACTCAGAAGCTTTGCCGGAACTGCCTTCCGGGAAAAAGCAGGAACTGCCCGTTTTATGGCATTCAGCTTTCCGGCTGTGTGGGTGATTTTCAAGGCTGTTCCCGATCTGATGGCCGCTGCCCTCATCTTCCGGAAACAAACTGCTCCGGCGGCTGTCTTTTTCAGCCGGGATGTGTTCTGGAGTGTTTTTCTTCTGCTCTGGAATATTCTGAGTTTCTGCATTCTGATTCCGATGCTGTGCACGGTCTGTGCATGGTTCTCTGAACAGCTGGGCTTTGGAAGAAAAAAATATTTTTTCGGCCATGGAAAATATTATTGGAAATCGCTGTGGTTTTTCGGCAAAGTGGAATTTTTCCGGTTTGTGATGCTTGCGCCGTTTCTGCTTTCCTGTTTCCTGACAGCCGGAGCTTTCAGGAAAGCTTCTGTTTCTCCGGATTCCGGGCTGTGGGTCTTTCTCATGATACAGTGCCTGGCCGCCGCCTTCTGGATGGGATATTTCTATCTGCGCTTTTGTGCCGGACTGTGCGCTGTGCCCTTTCTGTTTCTGGAAAATCCGAAAATATCTGCTTTCCGGGCTGTGAAGCTTTCCGGAAATATTCTGCATCATCAATACAGAAAATTATTCCTGATTCTGCTGACGGGACTGTTTCTGCCAAAAACTGCCGCTATGCTGATTCTGTTCCTGCAAATACGCATAAGGGAATACTTTCGGGATAATCAATACTAAGAGAGGTGCTGTATGATTTATTATATTGCTGATTTGCATCTGCATCACAAGAATATTCTGCATATGAGCCGCCGGCCGTTCGCCGATCTGGACGAAATGCACAGGACTATCAGGCAAAACTGGAATGCTGCCGTCTCGCCGGAGGATGATGTCTATCTTGTCGGGGATGTCTGCTTTGGATTCAACGGGGAAATTGCAGGCTATATCCGGAATCTGCCCGGCAGAAAGCATCTGATTATCGGCAATCATGACAGAAAATATCTGGAAATTCAGAAATTCCGGGATTTGTTTGATTCTATCGATACTTATCTGATGATTGAGGACGAAGGCAGGAAAGTTGTGCTGTTTCATTATCCCATTCTGGAATGGGACGGCTATTTCAGGGGCTGGTATCATGTATACGGACATATTCATAACAATGACGGCAATTTTGCCAACCAGCTCCTGAAACGTGAGGAATTCCGGAACGCTTTCAACGCCGGAGTTGATCTGAATGATTTTACGCCGCAGACTCTCTATCAGCTGATTGCAAGAAAAAATTCAGAGTTGACTTTTTCCTGATTTTATGTTATAATATTCTTAACCTGACTGAAGCAGTGCTGTCGGATACTTCGCATAGTTGGTTTATGTTTTATCGTTGGTTCGAATCCAGCCGTTTTTCTCCGGCGCAGACATTCTCAGACAAGGTTCCTGAAAAAAATTATCCGTCTGATGCAGGGTATTCGGTTACTTCTGTGGGGACAGGGGGGCATCGGTTCGAGTCCGGTCTGCCGAAAGGCAGTAGTTCAGTTTGGATAGAACACCTGTTATGAAAAATACCGGTGCTGAAATTCTCAGACGGGTCATGGAATATTATTCTGCCTGATGCAGAACAATCAGATACTTCGACTGTTAATCGTGCGTGTCACTGGTTCGATTCCAGTCTGTGCTCCGGCGCAGTAGCTCAGTGGGTAGAGCAGCAAGCCTTCGGGCTTTTTCTGATGTTGATATTCTCAGGCAGATAAGCAGAAAAATCAATCCGCCTGATGCAGAACAATCGGATACTTCTCTATGTCCACGGCAGAGGCAGCCGGTTCAATTCCGGCCTTGTAGTTCAACGGGAGAACGCTGCTGAAAACCCCGGCTGTTGTCATTCTCGGGCGGATAGTTTTTTAAGATTTGTTTAATTTTCCTGAATCTGCTTGCATTCCTCGGCTGAAATATGCTATGATAAAGATAACATATTTCAGAAAAGAGGCGTACACATGAAAATCAAGAAAAAAATTCTGCTTCCGGTGATTGCCGTCATCCTGATGATAATTTATTGTTTATGCTATGGATTCGGCTATGTGCCGTATTTTCTGACGAAATCGCAGAAAGATGACATCATGCAGGAGTATCTTGCAACGCATTCCCACAGCGAAAAATGGTTCTATACGGCCGATATTGTCAATGTTTCGAGGAAAATCACCCGTCCGGATGAAGTTCTGCTTTCCGTCTATCTGCATGAAGATACCTACAAGGTGCATGGCGGCCGGTTGTGGGCGGATGCCGGGGGTGAGGATTTCCTTCTGATTCACGCCAGAATCACGGAAGACGGTATCAAATATCTGGATTATGAAAGTCCCCGCGAGGGCGCGGCTCTGACCGGAGATATTGCAGTTATGTTTCTGCCCGTTTCACCGGTCGGCGGTTTCAGACTGGAATGTTATACCTTCGGACTGCATTCCATGCATGACGACAACAGCCGGCAGGCCGAGGCATATTATCAGCTCCCGTATACCGGAAAGCATCTCCCTTGCAAAATAAATTAAATTATTTAATTTTATTCATAAAAAATTAAGAAAATATTTTCATAAAATTCAGAATAATACTTGACATTCTCTGGATTTTATGCTAAAATATAAAAAGTCCAATACAGTTGGATTTGATATATGCGCAGAAGCGGAAGGTTGCTGGCGGTTTGTCAGGGAATTTCCGTGGAGTATGTCCGGTCTTTGAACCGGTCGGCAAGAAATGATGACACAGTATGTGCTGACAAGAATGCGTTCTGTCTTTCTGACATGCCGCTTCTTGCATGTGCTTTTGTGTGCCCGTCTGCCGGAATCTGCCAAAGATATCCGGTTTTTGTATCACTTAACCCATGATACACACGGGGACGGGAAAAAACATCATCTCTGAAACACTGCGCCCCCAATATTTTGATTTTTTTAAATTAAGGAGGCGAATTTGAGAAATGGCAGTAAGCGAAAAAATCAGAATCAAAATCAAAGGTTATGAACATGCTACAGTTGATGCAGCCGCTGCTAAAATCGTAGAAGCTGCAAAAAGAAGCGGTGCAAGCGTTTCCGGTCCTATTCCGCTGCCCACTGAGAAGGAAATTGTTACCATTCTTCGGGCCGTACACAAGTACAAGGACAGCCGCGAACAGTTTGAACAGCGCACTCACAAGAGACTGATCGATGTGATCCGTCCTACCGCAAAAACAACTGACGCTCTTCAGAAACTCGAACTTCCCGCAGGCGTGGATATCGTAATGGAAGTAAAATAAACCACGCTCCCGGCTGTTGCAAAACAGTCAGGTCATGTCGGAGAACTTCCGACCAATAACCATAAGGAGGAATTTTTCATGCAGAAAGGCATTATCGGCAGAAAAGTCGGTATGACTCAGATTTTTGACGAAAACGGCAAGATGATTCCGGTTACTGTTGTAGAAGCAGGTCCGTGTCAGGTCGTTCAGGTCAAGACAACAGAAAATGACGGCTACAATGCCGTTCAGCTCGGTTTTGGCGACAAAAAGGCCACCAGAGTAAACAAGCCTGAAAAAGGCCATTTTGACAAAGCCAATGCCGGCTATAAGAAAACCCTGAAAGAATTCAAGCTGGATGAATGCAATCTGGAAGCAGGCAGTCTCATCAAGGCTGATGTTTTCGCTGTTGGTGATATCGTAGATGTATGCGGCACCAGCAAGGGCAAAGGCTATCAGGGTGCAATCAAGCGTCACAATCAGCACAGACTGAAAGAAACTCACGGTACCGGCCCGGTACATCGTCAGGCAGGTTCTATGGGTGCGTGCTCCTCTCCGTCCAGAATTTACAAGGGCAAGGGCATGGCAGGTCACATGGGTGCTGAAAGAGTTACTGTTCAGAATCTCGAAATTGTTAAAGTTGATGCTGAAAATAATCTGATTGCTATCAAGGGCGCAATTCCGGGTCCTAAGGGCGGTATTGTGACTATCGTTGACAGCGTAAAGGCATAAGGAAGGAGGAAACTGAAAATGGCAACTGTAAAAGTATTTGATATGAATGGCAGTGAAGTTTCTCAGACAGAACTTTCCGATGCAGTATTCGGCATTGAACCCAATGTTTCCGTGATGCATGCTGTCGTTGTCAATTATCTTGCAAACCAGCGTCAGGGCACACAGTCCACTCTGACAAGAACAGAAGTCAGCGGCGGCGGCAGAAAGCCCTGGA
>DFJS01000012.1:0-6876 GCA_002373165.1 Ruminococcus sp. UBA3665 | reverse complement strand
AAGCCCTGGAGACAGAAGGGCACAGGCAATGCAAGACAGGGTTCCATCCGCGCTCCTCAGTGGAGACACGGCGGCGTGGCAATCGGCCCCAAGCCCAGAAGCTACAGATATACTCTGAACAAGAAAGTACGCAGACTGGCTATGAAATCTGCACTTTCCCAGAAAGTTCTGGAGGGCAATCTGATTGTTCTGGATACCCTTGTAATGGATGAGTACAAGACAAAGACTATCGCTGCAATGCTGAAGGCTCTCAATGCAGAAAAGAAAGCCCTGATTGTAACGGCAGAAGCTGACCAGAAAGTCTACAAGAGCGCAGCTAACATCCCCGGTGTGAAAACTGCACATGTAGGCACACTGAATGTATATGATATTCTTAACGGCGGCAAATTTATCGTTGCAAAGAATGCCATCGCAAAAATCGAGGAGGTGTTCGCATAATGAAAGCACCGCAGGATATTATCATCAAGCCGATTATTACAGAACAGTCCATGGATCTGCTCCCCACAGGCAAATATACTTTCAAAGTAGCAAAAGATGCCAACAAGATTGAAATCAAGCAGGCTGTGGAAGAACTGTTCAACGTGGAAGTTACCAAAGTCAACACGGTAAACTGCCGCGGCAGAGAAAAGAGAATGGGCAGATATGTCGGAACAACTGCTTCTTACAAAAAGGCAATTGTTACTGTCAATCCGAACCCCACAAACGAAAAAGGCACCAAGAAGTCCGAACAGAAGAAGGGTACAATCGAATTCTTCGACGGCATGTATTAATTTTTCGTTTTTCAGTATGGGATATACTCCCGCAAAAGTATGAATTAAGGAGAGAAATCAAATGGCAATTAAAAGCTATAAGCCGACTTCTCCTTCCCGCCGTCAGATGACTGTAACAGACTATTCTGTTCTCAGCAAAGACGGCCCGGAAAAGAGTCTGCTTGAACCGCTTAAGAAAAAAAGCGGCAGAAACAGCTATGGCCGCATTACGATTCGTCACAGAGGCGGCGGCAACAGAAGAAAATACCGTGTAATCGACTTCAAGCGCGATAAAGAAGCAATGGACGCTAAAGTCCTGACCCTGGAATATGACCCCAACAGAAGCGCATTTATCGCTCTGGTAGAATATGAGGACGGCGAAAAGCGTTATATTCTCGCTCCGCACGGCCTGAAAGTCGGTGACAAAGTACGCGCCGGCGAAGATGCTGATATCAAGCCCGGCAATGCTCTGAAACTTGCTGATATCCCCGTTGGTACATTCATCCATGCAATTGAACTGTATCCCGGCAAGGGCGCACAGCTTGTAAGAAGCGCAGGCAACATGGCACAGCTGATGGGCAAAGAAGGCGGCTATGCACTGATCCGTCTGCCCAGCGGCGAAATGAGAAGAGTCGCTGTAGGCTGCAAGGCTTCCATCGGCCAGGTTTCCAATATCGATCATGAAAACGTCAACTACGGCAAGGCCGGCAGAAAACGTCACATGGGCTGGAGACCGACTGTCCGCGGTTCTGTTATGAACCCCTGCGACCATCCGCACGGCGGCGGCGAAGGCAAATCCCCTGTTGGCCGTCCTGGCCCTGTTACCCCGTGGGGCAAGCCTGCTCTGGGTTATAAAACCAGAAAGAAGCACAACCGCACTGATAAATATATCGTAAAACGCCGCAACGGCAAATAATCGGAAAGGAGGAACTAAATCATGAGCAGAAGTATCAAAAAAGGTCCTTATGTGCAGGAAGTTCTCCTGAAGAGAGTCGTTGCCATGAACGAGGCCGGCGAGAAGAAAGTGCTCAAGACATGGAGCCGTTCTTCTACTATCTTTCCGGATTTTGTCGGACATACCTTTGCTGTGCATGACGGCAGAAAACATGTGCCGGTTTATGTGACAGAAGATATGGTTGGCCACAAGCTCGGCGAATTTGCACCTACCAGAACATTTAAGGGTCATGCAGGTTCTAAGACATCCAACAACGGCAAGAAGTAATAGCGGAAGGAGGAACTAAGAATGGAAGCTAGAGCAACTCTGAACAATGTCCGCATCTCCCCGAGAAAAGTACAGATTGTACTGGACTTAATCAGAAATCAGTCTACAGAAAAAGCACTGGCAACACTTCGCCTCACACCCAAGGCAGCAAGTCCGATTCTGGAAAAGCTTTTGAAGTCCGCTATTGCAAATGCAGACAATAACCACAGCATGAACAAGAACAATCTTTATGTTTCTGAATGCTATGTGACGCCCGGCCCGATCATGAAGCGCATTATGCCGCGTGCTCAGGGCAGAGCTTACCGGATTCTGAAAAGAACATCCCACATCACAATTGTGGTTGCAGAAAAAGAAGACTAATCCCAAGGAGGTTAAGTAATGGGCCAGAAGGTTAATCCGCACGGTCTCCGTGTTGGTGTAATTAAAGACTGGGATTCCCGCTGGTATGCCAAAAAGGCTGACTTCGGCGATATGCTGGTAGAAGACTACAATATCAGAAACTTTATTCTGAAAACACTCAAGCCTATGGGTGTTCCGCGCGTAGAAATCGAACGCTTCGCAGAAGACAAGGTAAGAATCCATATTCACTGTGCAAAACCCGGTCTGGTAATCGGCAAGGGCGGCACAGAAATTGAAAAGCTGAGACTTCAGCTGGAAAAAATGATGAAAAAGCAGGTTGCTATTAATATCCTGGAAATCAAGCAGCCTGATATGGACGCACAGCTTGTGGCTGAAAAAATTGCGCTTGATCTTGAAAACCGTGTTTCTTTCAGACGCGCTATGAAGCAGTCCATCAGCAGAGCAATGAGACTTAATGCCAAGGGCATTAAAGTCATGGTTTCCGGCAGACTGGCCGGTGCCGAAATTGCACGTTCTGAAAGCTATCACGAAGGCACAATTCCGCTCCAGACAATCAGAGCTGATATTGATTACGGTTTTGCAGAAGCCGATACCACTTACGGCAAGCTTGGCGTAAAAGTATGGATCTACAAGGGCGAAGTGCTGAAAGGTGATGTTGCCAAGGCTGCCGCTGCAAGAGAGAAGAGCGACAAGAAGCCTCCGCGCAAGGATTTCAGAAACGGCGAAAAGAAACAGCGCGACCACAGCAGCGGCGGTTTCCGCGGCGAGAACAGACGCGCTTATAATAATGCACGCAACGCAAAAAGAGAAGGAGGTAACAAGTAATGCTGCTTCCCAAGAGAGTTAAGTACAGAAGAGTTCACAGAGGCCGCCTGACAGGCAAGGCTTACAGAGGCAATACTGTGACTTACGGCGATTATGGTCTCCAGGCTCTTGAACCTGCATGGATTACTTCCAACCAGATCGAATCTGCCCGTATCGCTATGACCAGATATATCAAGAGAGGCGGTCAGGTATGGATTAAAATCTTCCCCGACAAGCCTATTACAGAAAAGCCTGCTGAAACCCGAATGGGTTCCGGTAAAGGTTCTCCGGAATACTGGGTGGCTGTTGTGAAGCCCGGCAGAGTTTTGTTTGAAATTAAAGGCGTTCCGGAAGAAACTGCAAGAGAGGCTATGCGTCTTGCAATGCATAAGCTGCCCATCAAATGCAAGTTTGTTGTAAAAGAAACCGAAACCGCTGACGCAGAATAAGGAGGGGAGTTACGCATGAAAGCAACAGAAATCAAAGAGATGACTGTCGAAGAAATGAACCAGAAGCTTGTCAGCCTCAAGGAAGAGCTTTTTGCACTCCGCTTCCAGCTTGCTGTCAATCAGCTGGAAAACACAGCAAAAGTGAAGGCTGTTAAGAAGGACATTGCACGTGTGAAAACCTGTCTGCGTGAAGCAGAGCTCGCACAGAGCGCAAAGTAAGATAGGAGGATAACGCTGTGGCAGAAAGAAATCTGAGAAAGACAAGAACCGGCCTGGTTGTCAGCGACAAAATGGACAAAACTGTTGTTGTTGCAATTATCGACAACGTAAAGCATCCGCTGTATAAAAAAATCATCAAGAGAACCGTAAGACTGAAGGCACATGATGAAAACAACGAATGCAAAGTAGGCGACCGCGTATCTGTTATGGAAACACGTCCGCTCTCGAAAGACAAGAGATGGCGCGTTGTCAACATCATCGAAAAGGCTAAGTAATCAAGCAATACTGAGAGGAGGAAGCATCCCATGATTCAGATGCAGACTTATCTGAAGGTTGCAGACAACACCGGCGCAAAAGAGCTGATGTGTATCAGAGTATTAGGCGGTACACGCAGAAGATATGCCAATATCGGTGATGTTGTCGTAGCATCCGTTAAGAAAGCAACACCCGGCGGTGTGGTAAAAAAGGGCGATGTTGTGAAAGCTGTAATTGTCCGCTCCGCTAAGGGTCTGAGAAGAGAAGACGGCACATATATCCGCTTTGACGAAAATGCTGCTGTTATCATCAGAGAAGACAAAAACCCCAGAGGTACCCGTATCTTTGGACCGGTTGCAAGAGAACTTCGTGAAAAAGACTATATGAAGATTCTTTCTCTGGCACCGGAAGTACTGTAAGGAGGTGCAGAAAATGAGTGCAAAGCTTCATGTAAAAAAAGGTGATACCGTTATTCTGCGCACCGGCAAAGATGAATATAAATACAAGAATCCCGACAAGAAGGAAGAAGGCCGCCTGACTTCCAAGATTGTAGAAGTAAGCCCCAAGGAAGGTAAGGTAATTGTAGAGAACATCAACATGGTTACCAAGCATCTTAAGCCTACTGCTATGGGACAGTCCGGCAATATTGTAAGAGCAGAAGCTCCGGTTTATGCTTCTAAAGTTCAGCTTGTTTGCCCTAAATGCGGCCAGCCTACCAGAGTAGGCCATGTTGTGGAAGACGGCAAGAAGCTCCGCCAGTGCAAAAAGTGCGGCAAGTCTTTCGAGTAAAGGAGAATCGCAAATGGCCAGATTAAAAGAACAGTATACCAATACCATTGCGCCCGCTCTGATGCAGAAATTCGGCTACAAGAGCACCATGCAGATTCCGAAGCTGGATAAAGTTGTTATCAACGTCGGCGCAGGCGAGGCAAAGGAAAATTCCAAAGTTATTGATGCTATTATGAACGACCTTGCAGCAATCACAGGTCAGAAGCCGGTTGTCTGCCGTGCCAAAAAATCTGTCGCAAACTTCAAGCTGCGTGAGGGTATGCCCATTGGCGTGAAAGTAACCCTGAGAGGCGAAAGAATGTACGATTTCGTTGACAAGCTGTTCAACGTTGCTTTCCCCCGTGTACGTGACTTCCGCGGCATTAACGGCAATTCCTTTGACGGCAGAGGCAATTACTCCACCGGCATCAAGGAACAGCTGATTTTCCCTGAAATTGAGTATGATAAAATTGACAAAGTGCGCGGCATGGACATCAATTTTATTACAACCGCACAGACCGACGAAGAGGCCAAAGAGCTGCTGAAGCTTCTGGGCGCACCGTTCGCTGACTGAGGAGGGAAAACCAAATGGCTAAAAAAGCAATGATCAACAAGCAGCAGAGAACACCGAAGTATTCTACCAGAGCTTACACCAGATGCAAGATCTGCGGCAGACCGCACGCCTATCTGAGAAAATACGGCATTTGCCGCATTTGCTTCAGAGAACTGGCAAACGATGGTCAGATTCCGGGTGTTAAGAAGGCAAGCTGGTAATTTTAAGAAGGAGGTCTCATAGGCATGCAAATTTCAGATACTATCGCGGATCTGCTGACAAGAATCCGCAATGCAAGCACTGCAAAGCACGCCACGGTTGACATTCCTGCATCCAACGTGAAGAAGGCCATCACACAGATTCTCGCAGACGAGGGTTATATCAAGGGCTTCCAGATCGTGGACGACGGCAAACAGGGCGTTATCAGAGTAACTCTGAAATATACAGAGGACAGAACTCCGGTAATTTCCGGTCTGCGCAGGGTTTCCAAGCCGGGCTTGCGTATTTATTCAAGCTGTGAAGATATGCCGAAAGTTCGCAAAGGACTGGGCATTGCAATCGTATCCACATCCAAGGGCATTATGACTGACAAGAAGGCAAGAGCACTGAATGTCGGCGGCGAAGTCCTGGCATACATCTGGTAAGGAGGAAAATATCATGTCAAGAATTGGCAGAATGCCGATTACTGTTCCTGCCGGTGTAGAAGTCAAGGTGGAAGATAATTTTGTAACAGTAAAAGGCGCAAAAGGCACACTCAGCCAGCAGTTTTCCAAAGAACTGGGCATTGAACTGAAAGACGGCGAGATTCAGGTCACAAGACCGTCTGATGATAAGAAGCACAGAAGCCTGCACGGCCTGACAAGAACCCTGATTCATAACATGATTGAAGGCGTTGTCAACGGCTACAGCAAAACTCTCGAAATTGACGGTGTCGGCTACCGTGCTGCAAAGCAGGGCAAGAACCTGGTCATGAACCTGGGCTTTTCCCATCAGGTAATTGTTTCGGAAACTGACGAAATTTCTATCGAAGTTCCGCAGCCGAACCAGATTATCATCAAGGGAATTGACAAGCAGAAGGTTGGCCAGTTTGCTGCCGAAGTACGCGAAAAGAGACTGCCTGAACCGTACAAGGGCAAGGGTATTCATTATCTTGGCGAGCATATCATCCGCAAGGAAGGTAAGGCCGGCAAGGGCAAAAAGTAAGCAGAAAGGAGTAAACGGTTATGATTAAAAAATTCGACAGCAATAAAGCTCGTCTGAAAAGACACGCACGTGTCCGCAACAAGATTTCCGGAACTCCTGAAGTTCCGCGCCTGTGCGTATTCCGCAGCGCAAAGCATATCTATGCACAGGTAATCGATGATGTCAACGGCGTAACACTGGCCAGTGCTTCCAGCATGGCAAAGGGTTTTGATGCCAACGGCGGCAACATCGAAGGTGCCAAGAAAGTCGGCGAACTGGTTGCCAAGGCCGCTGCTGACAAGGGCATCAAGGACG
>DFJS01000009.1 GCA_002373165.1 Ruminococcus sp. UBA3665 | reverse complement strand
TGCTTTCCGGAGCGGATTCTGTTTCGGGAGCGGATGTTGCAGATTCACTCCTGCCTTCCGGAGCGGATTCTGTTTCAGGAGCGGATGTTGCAGATTCACTCCTGCCTTCCGGAGCGGATTCTGTTTCGGAAGCAGATGTTGCAGATTCACTCCTGCTTTCCGGAGCGGATTCTGTTTCCGGAGCAGATGTTGCAGATTCACTCATGTTCTCCGGAACGGATTCTGTTTCCGGAGCAGATGTTGCAGATTCACTCTTTTCGGGAATGTAAGTAGCCTTTATTTTAGCTTCGCCTTTTGTCACAAGCCCAAGAAACCCTTTTTTAGGTTCTTCAAGAACTTCAAACTGAATTTGACTTTCGGCAACGCCGAAAGTACGTGCAGCGAGTTCTTTAGCATCTTCAACAGTTTTCGCGTTAAAAATCTGAGTCATAGAAAAACCTCCTGTTCATATTATTTTTTTTTCTTTTCATTTTTACTGTCAGCAGAATCTTCGTCAAGATCGCCATATTTTTGCGCGATGCGTTGTCTGGCCTCGCGGATGACAGCAGTATTATATTCTTCCATTTCAGCACGGGAGATTTTTGTATTGCCGTTACTGTCAGAATAGCGGATTCTGTTGCCGGAAACGCCCTGCTGTTCCTGCTGGCGCATCAGTTCTTCCTGCTGTTCCATAAGTTTCTGCATCATAGAAGGACGTTTTTTAGCATTTTTAGCCTTTTCGCGTTCAGCCTGTCCTATTTTTTCCACACGTTCGTCATTGAACCAGGCATACAGGAACATGCTTTGCAGGAAAGAGAACACAGAAGAACACAGCCAGTAAAAGCCCACGCCGGCGGGAACGGTAAATGCCAGCCAGACAGAGAACAGCGGCATCATGTACAGCATAGCGTTCATGCTGCCCATGCTGGGCATATCGGGGTTGCGTTTTTTCTGCATCTGCTGAGTATAAATTGTGAATACCAGCTGCATCAGCCCGGAAAAAATCGGAATTAAAAACAGGAAAAAGCTGGAATTTTCAGAAGGCTTTGTGCTGGGTGTTTCGCTGAGTTTCACGCTTCCCAGAGTGAAAGTTTTTGCAAACTCGGTTACTTCCGTCACAAAATTCTGGTTGATATAATTCAGCTTCTGTGCCGTTTCTGTTTCGTTCTGAATCAGGGTGATTTCCCCGTCCTGAACGGCCGCCGAAAATCCTTCCGGATTCTGAAGCATTTTCTCCATGATGATTAATTCCTGACGCATACTGTTTTTGGTCAGTGTTTTTTCAGAATCTGCATCTAAAGAAATTACAATGGATTTTGCTTCTTCAATGATATTGGAATCGTAGTTAAGAATATACGTCATCGGCTTATAAACAACCGCCAGCACACCCCAAAGAAGAATCAGGGGAATAAACGATGTCAGGCACGAAGAATAGGGATTAATATTCTCGTCCTGATACAGCTGAAACTGCTCCATCTGCATTTTGTTGGGGTCATTCTTGTATTTTTCCTGTAGTTTCTTTAGTTTTGGATTCAGCAGCTGCATTCTTGCAGTGTTTTTCTGCTGCTTGTAAGAGACAGGAAACAGAATCATTCTGGTTACAAATGTAAACAGAATAATAGAAATACCGTAATTTCCGACCAGATTATAGATAATCTTCATCAGAAAACCAAGCGGAATTGCGATAAGATTAATTAAAAAATTCAAGATTGCTACCTCATTCCTGATGTTCTGAAATCTGTTTGTTCACTCTTTTTTATCTGGATTCTCAAAAATAAGAAATTAGGATGATTGTTTTTTCTGCACAAGCAAATCCCAGGAAAAAACCGCCGGAACCGGGTCAACTCCGCCCCTTGCCCAGGGATTGCAGCGCAGAATGCGCCTTGCCGCCAGCAGCGAACCCTTCACGGCACCAAAACGTTCAATGGCAGTCCCGGCATAGCAGGAGCAGGAAGGATAATACCGGCAGCACCTGGGAAACAGCGGCGAAAGAAATTTCCGATAAAACCGGATGCACAGCAAAAGAAGCAGTTTCATGACTTTTTCTCTCCTTTTGCCTGCGGCGTACCGCCCTGATAAATCTGTTGCAGAGCTTCCATGCCATATTTCCGGAACCAGCGGCTTAGAACATCCGCTTTGATCTCCGTAATATGTGCCCTTGCGACAATTACAATATCCAGCCCTACCGGCGCAGAAAGCTCGTTTTCGCGCCATGCCTGCCGGATCAGCCTTCTTGCCCTGCTCCGGCAGACAGCATTCCCTACTTTTTTGCTTGTGGTAATCCCCAGACGATTTATCGGCAGCTGATTTTTTCTGGCATAGAGAATCACATTCTGAGAAATTACAGATTTGCCCTTCCGGTAACAGAGCTGAAAGTCTTTATTCTGGTTGATCATTTCTGTATACAGCATAGATTTACCTCTGAAATTGGGGAAAAATAAAAAATCACAGTCGATAAAACAAAAAGACCACAAATTAAGATTTGTGGTCTGACTCGTCAATGGGAAAGTCTCTTTCTGCCCTTTGCTCTCCTGCGAGCTAAAACCTTTCTGCCGTTTCTGTCGGACATTCTCTTCATGAAACCGTGTTCTTTCTTTCTGTGCAGTTTCTTAGGCTGATAAGTTCTTTTCATTGCAAATCCTCCTTTCTGGTTTGCCGGACACCCTGACAGCCAGTCAGTACGCCGCGGCTGTTTTTTGTACTTTCATACCCTTTTATTATAGCTTATTCGGGGCATTCTGTCAAGAGCTTTTTGAAAATTTTTTTAAGCAGATGCCAGAAATTGGAAAAAGCGAGTTTTCAACATGTCAAAATGCACAAAAACAGTTTTTGCTTTTCGATTTTTTGGCGATATATCTTGAAAAAATGCAATTTATTTTTCCACAAATGCAAGGCCCCGGAAAAAAAGATGCTTTCGGCATGGTAGACATGATGTATATTGAAAACAAGAAAAGTTGAAAAAAAAATACTGTTTACACAAAAAATATGGATAATTTGTAAAATATAGATAATCCGTATTTTATTATCAACAAAAAAGAAAGAAAAATATCGAATTTGCACATAAAATTTGCTAAAATATGGAAAAATGCTATAAAATGTCATTTTGATTGTTGATGCGTTATATTTTTCTACATCCTTTTTCAACATTTTTGTGAGAGTCTACAAATTCGGATACAAAAGGAGTGATTTTGCAATAGAATAATCGGTTTTGCAATAAAAAGAGTGATAAAATTGCAACACTTTATGAATGAAATATGTACGGTTGTTGATAGACTATATTTTTCTACATCCTTTTTCAACATTTTTGTGAGAGTCTACAAATCCGGGTACAAAAGGAGTGATTTTGCAATAGAATAATCGGTTTTGCAATAAAAAGAGTGATAAAATTGCAACACTTTATGAACGAAATATGTACGATTGTTGATAGACTATATTTTTCTACATCCTTTTTCAACATTTTTGTGAGAGTCTACAAATCCGGGTACAAAAGGAGTGGTTTTGCAATAGAATAATCGGTTTTGCAATAAAAAGAGTGATAAAATTGCAACACTTTATGAACGAAATATGTACGATTGTTTTTGCGGTACACTTTTCTTCACACTTGGGGAGAACTATGCGCTTTTTGCACAAAGACTGTAGGGATTAACAAACTTTTCTGAAATTTATTCTGGTTTTAGTAAGATATTAACAAAAATAGAACAAATGTTTGCTTACTTATAGATAGTTTTATCGCATTTTTATGCAGTTTTTGTAACTAATTCATAGTTTTTTCTGATTTTTGCCTTTATTTTCTATTTATCAACTTTTCAACAGTGCATAACGCTTCTGATTGTTGAAAGATAGTGGATAATATTATATTAATTAAACAATTCCCAAAAAATGGAATTATATTTTTATCCTGATTTTTATATTTTATTTCTGTTTTTGTATAAAAGCTACAACTGTTTAAACAATTTTTGAAAAAAGTATACATGTTGTATACCGTGTCAAAAAGTCTGTTTTTTTCCGGTTCAGCAGTTGAAAAAATTCAAAAAAAGCTTGCTTTTTTACTTTAAATATGTTAGAATAAAAGAAAGCAAAAATTATGAAATGGAGGTTGCAGACATGAATTCCTTTGATGATGTGTTTGAACAGGTAAAAACTTACTGCACCGAGCAGGAACTCATCGCCACTGTTGCCATGAATACCTGGATCAACACAATGATGCCAGTTTCCTTGGATGGGAAAAAAGCCGTCTTTCAGGTGGATACAGAATTTCAGCAGGGCATCATTCTGACGAATTATAAAAAATTTCTTGAAACTGCACTGGAGCATATTCTGGGTTTCAAAGTCGAGGTAATCGTCAACGTCCCTGTCAAAGAACCCACTGCTCCGGTTACGGCTGCCAGCCTGGATCAGATCGACGAAAAACACGAAGAACTCCAAAAAAGCTACGAAATTGCAAAATATGACTATACTTTTGACACATTCATTGTAGGACGTTCCAACGAATTCGCCTTTGCCGCCTGTAAAGCTGTCGCTTCCGATACAGCGGCTTCTTATAACCCGCTGTTCATCTATGGAGCTTCAGGGCTTGGCAAAACCCACCTGGTAACAGCAATCAAGCACGAAATGATGAGCCATAATCCCGATAAAAACGCTATCTATGTTACCGGCGAAGCCTTCGGAAACGAACTGATCAAATCCATCGACCAGCGCGATACTTCGGTCTTTCATGATAAATACCGAAAAGCCGATGTCTTAATCGTAGATGATATCCAGTTTTTCTCCGGAAAAGAACGTATGCAGGAAGAATTCTTTCATACATTCAATAAGCTCCACTCTGAGGGAAAACAGATTGTAATCACATCCGACAAACCCCCCAGAGAACTGAAAACACTGGAAGAACGCATCCGCAGCCGTTTTGAATGCGGCCTGATTGCAGATATCAGTGCCCCGGATTTCGAGACAAGATATGCCATAATCCGCCGAAAAGCCGAGCTTCTGGATCTGAAAATCCCGGACGAAGTGACAGAATTTATTGCCACCCGCCTGAAAACCAACATCCGCCAGCTGGAAGGAGCTGTAAAAAAGCTGAAAGCATTGAAAACCCTGGCCAACAGTTCTCCTACCATCTCAATGGCACAGAGCGTCATCCGCGATATTCTGACAGATGACCAGCCTATCCCGATTACAGTAGAAAAAATTATTGCCGAAGTTGCGAATGTTTACGGCATTACGCCGGAAGATATCCGCTCCAGCAAGCGCACCTCGCAAATCTCCACTGCCCGCAAAGTAGCCGCCTATGTTGTCCGGGAAGTGACCGGAATGCCCCTTGCCGCCATCGGCATGGAATTTGGCGGCAGAGATCATTCTACGATTGTATACGCCATCAATACTGTCAACGAGGCTCTGAAGAAAGATTCCAATCTTCGTGACCTGGTAGATGATATTATCAAGGATATCCGGGAGAAGAATCCCGACCCTTCCAACGTGCTGTAATTTTGCTTTTTGTCACATTTGTACAAATTTTTCAACAGCCGTTTTTCACATGTTTTGAGCCCGGCACTTTTACCTGCGAAAGTGCCTTCGCTTTACTCTGCGAAAGCAGTTTTTCTTTCAACACATTGTTGAAAACTCTGTTGAAAGTTTGTTGAGAAAAAAGTTTTCAACACACTTTCAACAGGTTTTCAACAGTTTCAACATAATTTTCAACAGCTTTTTTTCAAGAAATATCGGCAAAAATTCAAAAAACAGCCGAGTTTTCAACAGTTTCAACTTTTCAACTTTCAACAGTTTGTTGAAAACTTTTTAAAAGTTACAGAGAGGTTAAATTCTTTCAACAAAGTTTCCACAATGTTTCCACATTTTTTCAACTTTTCAACAGGTTGGAGCAAATTTTCAGAGCGAAAATGAGTTTTCAACTTTTCAACATTTTTTCAACATGTTGAATGTTGAAAACTTTGCCTTGTTTTTGTCCATACATGGACGAAAAAATTTTTTTCAACAGTTTCAACACCCCCTACTACTACTACTATCTTAATTAGACTTTTTTTCGAAAAAAAAATTTTTTCAGATTTTCTCAAAAAAGTAACAAACTGTAACTTTTTCAGTTTTCTGATTTTTTCTGTTTTCAAGAAATCAAAATTAAAAAATTCAAAGGGGTAATTTTTATTATGAAATTTATTTGCAGCAAAAACGATCTGTGCAATGCTATCGCACATGTACTGAAAGCAGTCTCTGCTAAATCTCCTGTTCCGGTTATGGAAGGCATTTGTATTCAGATGCAGGAAGGCAGAATTATTCTGACAGGATATAATCTGGAAATTGGAATCCGGACTTCTGTTCCGGCAGAATGTGATTGTGCTTCTGCTTTTGTTCTGAATGCAAGACTGTTCAGCGAAATGGCAAGACGCATGTCCGGCACAGAGATTACCTGCGAACTGGATGATGCACTGAATGCTACACTCTCCAGTGAGAATACCAGATATCAGCTTTCTGCTATGAGTGCAGAAGAATTTCCGGAACTGCCGGTAGTGGAAAGCGCAGCAAAAACTGCTGTTCCCCAGCAGGTAATGCGTTCTATGATTCAGGAATCCAGCTTTGCGGCTTCTGTCAAGGAAGACAAGCCGATTCTGACAGGAGAGTTGTTTGAATTCAGCGAAGGGGTATTCTATATCGTGGCAATGGACCGCTACCGTCTGGCACTGCGCCAGGAAAAAATGCAGAATCTGGAAGAGTTCCAGTTTGTTGTGCCTAAAAAAGCACTCAGCGAACTGATTGGCATGATGCGTGATGATGCTGAACAGCCGTGTGAGTTTTTCACCAACGGCAAGCATATTGTATTTTCTGTCAACGGGTTTGAATTATTTGCCAGACTTCTGGAGGGGCAGTTTCATAATTTCCGGACGAGCATTCCGGCAGATGGCAAAACTTCTGTTGTATTGTACAAGAAAGATATTATTGCTAGTGCAGAACGCTGCTCGCTGCTGATCAATGATAAAAACAAGGCTCCTATGCGCTGTGTATTTGCAGAAGGCGGCCTGGAAATTTCCTGCAAGACGGCAATCGGCGGCATTCATGACCGCATTCCGGCAGAGATTGTCGGGGAAAGCCTGACAATCGGGTTCAGCAATAAATATCTGCTGGAGGCTCTGCGCTCCTGTCAGTGCGACAAGCTGCGCTTCCAGATGAGCGGCAGCAACAAAGTGATTAAAATCACGCCGGTCGAGGATGAAAGCTTTATTTACCTGATTATGCCGATTCAGCTGAAAGCCTGAAATTCCACCAATGTGAAAAACTCTGTGGAAAACTGCGCAGGGCAGAACTGCAAGTTTCCACCAGTGTGAAAAACTTTGTGGAAAACTATTTTTCAAGAAAGGATCTGATTGCATGGCACAGAAACCCGAAACTTCTACTGTCAGAATCCGGACAGAATTCATCAAGCTGGATTCTCTGCTGAAATTTGCCGGGCTTTGCGATACCGGCGGCTTTGCAAAAGAACTTGTTCAGCAGGGTGCTGTCAAGGTCAACGGCGAAGTATGCACTATGAGAGGGAAAAAAATCCGTCCCGGCGATACTGTCTCGGTTGACCGGTTTACTGTCCGCGTAGAAGCCGAGAACTGACCTGTATGCATATTACTGATTTTTCTGCTGACGGGTTCCGCAATCTCAGGCAGGTGCATTTTCAGCCGGACGAAAAATTAAATCTCATTATCGGCGATAATGCACAGGGAAAAACCAATCTGCTGGATGCTCTCTGGATGATGACAGGATGCAAAAACTTCCACGGCGTAAAAGAACGGCATTATCTTGGCTTTGATGCAGATTTCTTCCGCTGTCAGATGCAGTTCTTCGACGGCAGGAGGCAGCAGGAAATTATCTGCTCGCTGGAACGCGGCCAGCAGAAAAAGAAAAAAATCTCTGTCAACGGCGTGGAAAATCAGAAAGCGAATACCCTGTTTGAAACATTTCACTGTGTTGCATTTTCGCCTGCGGATCTGGATATTATTACCGGCAATCCGGATAAACGGCGTTCTTTCATGGATTTGTGTGCCTGTCAGCTGCATCCGGGGCGGGTACAGCATGTCAGCCGTGTGAATCTTCTGCTTGCGCAGAGAAATGCCGGCATTCAGGATGCTTTAAAACATAAAATCACAAAACAGGACGTTCTGCTCTGGGATGAACAGCTTTCTCAGGAAGCTGCTTATCTGACTCTGATGCGGCTAAACTATAGCCGGAGCCTTGCACCTCTGTGCGGCCGTCTGTACGGCGTTATTACGGGCGGAAAAGAAAGACTGCATGTTTCATACAAAAACGCGCTCGGCCTCTCAGAAGGCCTGCCAGACCCCTCTATGGCGATGCTGGCAGAACAATACAGAAAAATGCTTGCCGGGCATCTGGAAGAAGACCTCCGGCTGGGCTATACTCAGAAGGGAGTACAGCGTGATGATCTTTTGCTGACGATTGACGGCCGGTCTGTCCAGCAGTTCGGCTCGCAGGGGCAGAAAAAAAGCGCGGCTCTTGTACTCAAGCTGGCACAGGCGCACCTGTATAACCAGAAACTACAGCGTTCTCCGGTTGTGCTTCTTGATGATGTCATGGGCGAACTTGACGAACGCCGCCAGAAATTTCTCTACGATACTGTTTCTGACATGCAGGTATTTATCACGCTCTGTCATGCCTCTTCTCTCAGGCTGGAACAGACAGGAAAAATATTCCGTATGCAGAACGGAAATCTGATTAATCTATAAATTAATTTTATTCTCCGGTTTTCCACTGATTGTTGAAAACTATGTTGAAAACCTGTTGAATCATTTTTGAAATATCATATTTTTATTGATATATGGGAATTATTTTGCAGTGTGGAAAAGTTGAAAACTTTGTGGAAAGCATTGCAAATCCCACTTCGCCGGTATTACTTCCGGCAGAAACGGAGTGTGAATTATTTATCATGAGTAACGAAAAATTACAGGAACAACCTCAGAGCCAGGAATACGGCGCGGAACAGATTCAGGTGCTGGAAGGCCTTGAACCAGTCAGACAGGTTCCGGCTATGTATATCGGCTCGACCAGTGCGGACGGCCTTCATCATCTGGTTTATGAAATTGTCGATAATGCTATTGATGAAGCTCTTGCCGGATACTGTACGGAAATTACTGTTGAAATTCTGCCTGACAATGTCATCCGTGTTACAGATAACGGCCGCGGCATCCCGACAGGCATTCATCCCACAGAAGGCATTTCTGCTGCCACAATTGTCTATACTGTACTCCATGCCGGCGGCAAGTTCGGCGGCGGCGGCTATAAAGTCTCCGGCGGCCTGCACGGCGTGGGTGCTTCCGTTGTCAATGCCCTTTCCGAATGGCTGGAATTAACTGTCTATGACGGCCAGAATATCCACTTCCAGCGGTTTGAACGCGGCAAGTACAGCGAGCCGCTTAACATTACCGGAAAAACTTCCAGAACAGGCACAAGTGTCATGTTCAAAGCTGATGCCGAAATTTTTGAAACTCTCAATTATGACTATGAAACTCTGCTGAAACGCATGAGAGAACAGGCCTTCCTCAATGCCGGCCTGAAAATCCGGATTTCTGATACCAGAAATCCTGACGAAATTCAGGAAAAAATTCTGCACTATGAAGGCGGCATCCGGCAGTTTGTCGAACATATCCACAATACCAAGGGCTATGAAACCATCGGCGATGTGATTTATTTTTCCGGCGAACAGGATTCTTCCTATGCCGAAATTGCTATGCAGTATAACGACAGCTATAACGAATTAATTCTCTCGTTTGCCAATAATATTCATACCAAGGACGGCGGTACGCATGAAACAGGATTTAAAAACGCTGTTGCAAAAGTCCTCAACGATTACGGAAAGCAGTTCAATTTCCTGAAAGAAAATGAAAAGCTCTCCGGCGATGATACCAGAGAAGGCCTGACGGCTATCGTTTCTGTCAAGCTTACTGACCGCGAATTTGAAGGCCAGACCAAAGGCCGCCTGAATACTCCCGAAGTCAAGCCGTTTATCGAAAAACTGGTGCAGGAAAAACTCATGAGTTATTTCGAGATGAATCCGGCCGTTGCCAAGGAAATTCTGGATAAATGCCTTGCCGCCAGACGAGCCCGCGAAGCCGCTAAAGCTGCCCGTGAAACTGCCCGGCGCAAAACTGCGATGGAAAGCGCATCCCTTCCCGGAAAACTCGCTGACTGCTCCGAACACGGCGTAGCAAATACTGAAATCTATATCGTCGAGGGCGACTCCGCCGGCGGTTCCGCAAAAGGCGGCAGAGACCGCAAATATCAGGCCATTCTTCCTCTGTGGGGAAAAATGCTCAATGTTGAAAAAGCCAGAATCGACAGAGTTTACGGCAATGACAAGCTGATGCCGGTTGTCACTGCACTTGGCACAGGCATCGGCGAAGACTTCAATATCGAAAAATTAAGATACGACAAAGTCATCATCATGGCGGATGCCGATGTGGACGGTTGTCATATCCGGACACTTCTTCTGACTTTCTTTTTCAGATATATGCGCCCTCTGATCGAAAACGGCAATATCTATATCGCACAGCCGCCGCTTTACCGTGTTGCACGCGGCAAAAAAGTATATTATGCGTTCAGCGATGCCGAACGTGACAAGTATATTGCTGAACTTTCTGATGCAAACGGAAATTCTTCCAAAGTTGCTGTTCAGCGTTACAAAGGCCTTGGCGAAATGGACAGCGAACAGCTGTGGGAAACTACTATGAACCCCGAAACCAGAACTATTCTGAAAGTCAGCATGGAAGATGCTGTCAAGGCTGACGAAATTATCACTATCCTGATGGGTGACAAAGTCCTGCCCAGAAAAGACTATATCGAAAAATATGCACGGACTGTCCACAATCTTGATATTTGATTGACTTATGCTGACCGAACAGGAATTTACAGAAAAAATGGAGGAGCTGAACTGGACGGAGAAAGAAATCAGCGAAATACTGGAAATGCGCAGAGAAGCTGAAAAAAATGGTATCACTCCGCCGCCGCTTGAAGCATTTGTGCTGGGAGAATTCCATCAGTATTATTCAAATAATTCCAGTCAAAAACAATTGATGCGCCGAAAATATCCGTGAGAATTTTTGATTTCTTAATATCAGCCTTATCCGAAACTAATTATTTTAGTTTTCAACTTTTCATTCCACAATTGTTGAAAACTGGTCAGGAGGTGGATTTGTGAACGATCCCGGCCTTTTGCTTGAAAAAACTTATCAGATTCCTTTTCAGCTTTTCAAAAAATCCTTTACGGCTTTCCAGAAAAAATTTGTCTATCCCAGAACTTATCTCACTATGGGTCTGCTGGCGGTTATCATCGGCATTTATGCCTATTTTGTCATCAACGGCGACGAATCACAGCGTTCGCTTTACTGCATTATCATTCTTGTCTGTGCAGTGCTGATCGGCCTTCAATGGTATAATCCCCGTAAAATCCACCGGAATCTTCTGCTTGCCGTCAGGGAAATTGAACAGGATCAGTACAGAATCCGCATTTATCCGGAATATCTGGAAATCGGCACTATCCTGCCCCCGGAAGATGCGCAGGAATCGCCTGCGGATGACCTGTTTGACGATACGCCCGAAGAAAATTTTTCCGGCACCAGAATCTATTACAATAAAAATCTTCATGTAACTGAATATGACGATTTTTTCATGATATATCAGACAAAAACTATGTTCTATGTTCTGCCGAAAACGGTCTTCTCTGAAGAAGAACTGGAAATTATGCGCGTCCATTTTTCCCAGAGACTGGACAATACTTTCTCGCAGAACAACAGAAAATCTTGATTTGAGGTGATTGCATTTTGAATACAGAACAAAATCAAAATCAGGAATTGCAGCCGCAGCAGAAAGTCATCCCCGTAGATGTTGCTGACGAAATGCATGATTCGTTCCTGGCATATGCTATGTCAGTTATTATCTCCCGTGCACTTCCTGATGTCCGCGACGGCCTGAAACCCGTTCACAGAAGAATTATCTATACGCTTCACGAAAACGGCCTGACCCCTGACCAGCCGTACCGAAAATGCGCCGATACTGTCGGGGCTGTGCTCGGCCGCTACCATCCGCACGGCGATGCTTCTGTCTATGATGCCCTTGTCCGGCTGGCACAGGATTTTTCCCTGAGATATCCTCTTGTAGACGGTCACGGCAACTTCGGCTCTGTGGACGGCGATCCGCCTGCCGCTTATCGTTATACAGAAGCCAAAATGTCAAAGCTTTCTGTCGAAATGGTTACGGATATCAACAAGAATACTGTCGATTTCGGCACTAACTATGACGACAGACTGAAAGAACCTACTGTTCTGCCATCCCGGTTCCCAAACGTTCTTGTCAACGGCTCTGTCGGCATTGCAGTCGGCATGGCAACCAATATTCCGACCCATAATCTGGGTGAAGTCATCGACGGTCTGAATCTCCTGATCAAAGACCCTGACTGCACACTGGATGACCTGATGGAATGCATCAAAGGCCCTGATTTCCCTACAGGCGGCATTATCATGGGAAAAGCCGGCATCCGCGCCGCTTATGCTACAGGAAAAGGCAAAATCATCGTCAGAGCAAAAACTTCTTACGAAGAAATCAAAGGCAGACAGCATATCATTGTTCATGAAATTCCCTATATGGTCAATAAAGCACGGCTTGTTGAACATATTGCCGAACTGATCAAAGACAAGCGCATCGAAGGGGCTTCTTTTGTCCGTGATGAATCCGGCAGGGACGGCATGAGAATTGTCATCGGACTGCGCAAAGATGCTGTCGCTGATGTTGTGCTGAATAAATTATTCTCTTATACCCAGCTTCAGGATACCTGCGGCGTGAATATGCTTGTTCTTTCCAAAGGCGTTCCGAAAGTCCTCTCCCTGAAAGAAATTCTGGAACAGTATCTTGAATTCCAGGTTGAAGTCATCACAAGACGCGTGCAGTTTGATCTTGACAAAGCTCTCAAACGCGCCCATCTTTTGCAGGGCTTTATGCTCGCGGCTGACTATATCGACGAAGTTATTTCTATTCTGCGCGGTTCTGCCAGCATCGCCGAAGGCAAGGAAAAATTAATCGGCCGTTTTCAGGATGTCGATATGCTTGAACTGCTCTCCAAAGCACAGTATGACCTTTCCGGACTGCATCTGCCCCATACAGTCGGACTTTCCGAAGAACAGGCAGATGCTATTGTCCAGATGCGCCTTGGTGCTCTGACCGGTCTGGAACGTCAGAAAATTACTGACGAATTATTCGCGCTGTGTGAAAAAATCTCTGACTATGAAGATACTCTTGCCGATAAACAGAAAGTCTGCCAGATTATTTCTTCCGAACTGGAAGAAATCCGCAGAAAATTCAGCGATGACAGAAGAACCGAAATTACTTCCGTCAGCGGAGAAGTCGATATTGAATCTCTCATTCAGGTAGAAGACTGCGTTGTCACATATACCAATAACGGCTATATCAAACGCATGGCTCTGGATGCTTATAAAACTCAGAAACGCGGCGGCCGCGGCGTTCAGGGCATGAAACAGAGAGAAGAAGACTTCGTCTCCGAAATGTTTATCTGTTCTTCTCATGATAACATCCTGTTTATTACCAACAAAGGCTATATGCATAAGCTGAAATGCTATGAAATTCCTGACGGCTCCAAAGCTTCCAGAGGTTTCCATTTTGCCAACCTCCTCCAGCTTCAGGACGGCGAGCGAATTTCGGCTATGCTTCGTACACAGGATTTCGATGACGATAAATTCGTTATTATGATTACCAAATTCGGCCGCATCAAGAGAACCGCACTCAGCGCATTCAAAAATATCCGCAAAAAAGGCCTGATTGCTACTATCCTCGATGAAGGGGACGAAATTGCCGGCGTACGCATGACAGACGGTTCTAATCAGCTGATTATCGCTACTAAAAAAGGCATGGCTCTGCGGCTGGAAGAAGATAAAATCCGTCCGCAAGGCCGCTCCGCTCACGGCGTGAAGGCGATTGCCCTGCGGGATGGTGATGAAGTCGTCTCGATGGCAAGAGTCCGCGAAGGTGCAAGCCTCCTGACAGTAACCGAATTCGGCTACGGCAAACGCACCGCTCTGGAAGAATACAGAATCCAGGGCAGAGGCGGCTATGGCCTGAAAAATTATCCCGTGGATAAAATCCGCGGCAATGTCTGCGGCATCAAAGTCGTTGACGAAGAAGATGATATTATCCTGATTTCTACCGAAGGCATTATTATCAGAATTCAGGCAAGCGAAATCAGAATTCTGGGCAGAATCTCCAAGGGCGTAAGAGTCATGAAAGTTTCTGACGGAAATACTGTTGTCGCTTTTACCCGCGCTGAACATGAAGCCCCCGATGAACCTGAACAGGAATCAGAATCTGTTGAAAGCTCGCCTCTGCCGGAAGAATTCAATTCCGACGGCAGTGAGGAAATTACAATATGACACTCAGAAAAGAATGCCTGATTCTGAACGGTGTGAATGCGCCGTTCAGAATTCTGCATATTTCAGATATCCATTTCAGCGAACTGACTTCCCATGAAAAAAATATCCGGATTTCTGAACAGATTTTGCAGCTTGTCAGTCAGTGCTCTCAAGCTGACATGCTGATTGCTGTGACAGGGGATCTTGTCTCCAGAAAATGCAATGATTCCAGTATTCCCGATGCACTTGCCCTGCTTGCCGGACTCCGGCAGACAGCACCTGTGCTATATTCACTCGGCAATCATGAGGAAGATCTCCGCAGGTCTGTTCTTCCGGCATTTCTGAACCAATGCCGGGATGCCGGAGTTCTTGTGCTGGATAATTCTTCTGTCATGATACAGGATATTCTGTTTGCAGGTCTGACCCTTCCCAAGAAAATCTATAAAAATCCCGGCGGCGGCTACAGAAATCTTGCTCCGATTACAGAATCCATGATTGCTTCCTGCATCGGAACAGCTTCTGCACATCCGTGTGTTCTGCTGGTGCATTCTCCTATGGGACTGAAAGCCTATTCTCAATGGGGGGCTGACCTGGTTCTTTCCGGCCACGTTCACGGCGGCATTATCAGAATTCCCGGCGCGGGCGGCCTTCTCTCGCCGGAACGGAAATTCTTTCCCCCCTATACCAAAGGCATCTACAGGCATGACCGCTGCTGCATGAATGTTTCTGCCGGAATCGGAAAATTCCGGCTTCATAACCCGGCGGAAATCGTCTGCCTGGATATTCTGCCGCCGAAAAATTAAATTTTAAACATTTCTTTCCACAGCTGTGGAAAATTCAGAAAGGAGGATTTTTGTTCCTATGACTTTTCATCTCCCTGATTCGATTCAGAATATGTGCAATCTGCTCTATGATAACCATTTCGATGCATTCATCGTCGGCGGATGTATCCGGGATGCCTTTCTCGGCCTGACTCCTCATGATTATGATATTGCTACCAATGCCAGGCCTGAACAAATTATGCAAATCTTCGGAAAAGAAAACTGCTCTGAATACGGTCGTGCCTTCGGTACTGTCGGCGTGAAGCATTCCGGCGGTTTCGCCGAAATTACTACTTTCCGGACTGAAACGGATTATACTGACTACCGCCATCCTGCTACTGTCCTGTTCGCCGATTCCATTCTTGATGACCTCGCAAGACGTGACTTTACCTGCAATGGTATGGCCTGGGATGCCAGAACTCATACACTCGTTGACCCTTTCGGCGGTGAACAGGATCTGCAAAATAAAATCCTCCGCTGTGTCGGCGTGCCTTCTGCACGTTTCCGCGAAGATGCCCTGAGAATCCTCCGCGGTATGCGATTCTGTGCAAGATTCGGCTTCCAGCCCGATTTATTAACTGATGCCGCTATGAGAGCTGCCGCTTTTCAGCTGAAATATATCTCCGCGGAAAGAATCTTCTCTGAACTGCGTGCTATGCTTATGGGTGACTATATCACTGATATCCTGATTCGCTATCCCGAAATTCTGGCTATCAGAATTCCTGAAATTCTCCCTTGCATCGTTTTTGAACAGCATACCCACTGGCATGACTTCACAGTCTGGGAACATATTGCCCGTTCCGTCGGCAATGCTCCCAAAAATTTATTCCTCCGCTTAACTATGCTCTTCCATGATATGGCAAAACCTTCCTGCTTTACTTGGGATTACAAAGGCGGTCACTTCAAAGGCCATGCTGTCAAAAGCTCCGAAATGGCAAATCAGATTCTGCTCCGCCTGAAATCCGATCATTATACCAGAAAATTAGTCTGCAAGCTTATTTTCTATCACAGGGAAATTCCACGTACTCTCCCTGCTGTCCGCAGAATCCTGAAAGATCTGGATTATCCTGAATTTGAACTGTTCCTGCAAGTCCTCGATGCCGACAGACTTTCCAAAATGAAAGGCGATCCCGAAAACCGCGCCAAAATCGACAGGGCAGAAGAACTCTTCCATACCTGCAAAGAACAGAATCTCTGCTGCCGTGTCAAAGACTTAGCCGTGAACGGCAATGATCTGCTTGCCCTCGGCATTCAGGGAAAACAAATCGGCATTGTCCTGAATCATTTGCTCGAATTGGTCATTTCCGGAACACCTAACCAGAAAGATAAGCTTTTGTCACTCGCAGAGGAGTTTTTACTATGATTTATTTCGTCGAAGATGATAACAGCATCCGTGAACTTGTTACTTATACTCTGAGCAGTGCCGGTATGCCTGCGGAAGGCTTTGAAAAACCTTCCCTCTTCTGGACTGCTGTTGAAAAACAAATGCCTGACCTGATTCTGCTGGATATTATGCTCCCCGAAGAAGACGGCCTCTCCATTCTGCGAAAACTCCGCGCCAAACCTGAAACTGCTGAAATCCCCGTCATGATGCTGACCGCCAAAGCCAGCGAATATGAAAAAGTCATCGGCCTGGATGCCGGGGCAGATGATTATCTTCCTAAACCTTTCGGCATGATGGAACTGATTGCCCGTGTCCGTGCACTCCTGCGAAGAACTCAAAAATCTTCTTCCAGCGAAGCACAGGCTTATCAGCTCGGCTCGCTCTATGTCAGCCCGGAAAAACATGTGGTGCAGGTCGGCGGAAATGATATTATCCTGACTTTCAAAGAATTTGAAATGCTCTGTCTGCTTCTCAAAAATAAAGATATCGTCCTGACAAGAGAACAGTTCCTCAACAGCGTGTGGGGCTACAGCTTCGACGGCGAAAACCGTACCGTGGATGTGCATATCCGTACTCTGCGCCAGAAATTAGGCGCGGCCGGCAATTATATCAAAACAATCCGCGGTATCGGCTATAAAATTGAAGAATCTTCCGGAGAAGCTTCCCATGAAGAATGAACTCACCAAACGAATTTTCGCTGCCTGCATGACTGTCTTTCTGCTGACGTTCAGCCTGATTCTCTATGTTGTCAATTCTTACCTTGTGCAGAGAAATATTGCCGAATTAAGAGACAGAGCTGTTCTGCTTGCTTCGGCGGCCAATATATACGGCTCTGATTTTCTGAACACTGTCCAGATAGGAACTGCCCGTATTACTCTGATTCACTCCGACGGAACTGTTCTGTTTGACAGCAAGCTTGATCCTAAAAAAATGGAAAACCATTCCGGCAGAGAGGAATTTCAGGAAGCTCTTGCCAACGGCGAGGGCGACAGCGAACGCTATTCTGATTCCATCCTGAAAAAAACTGTCAATTATGCCGTGAAACTTGAAAATTCCCAGATTATCCGGGTTTCTATGAATCAGGATACTGTGTTCCGGCTGGTGATTTCTATGCTCTCTGCTGTAGTGTTCATCTTTCTGCTGATGCTTCTGCTTTCTGTCGTGCTCGCCGCTGAAAGTTCCCGGAAAATTATGCGGCCAATTAATCTGCTCGACCCCGAAAATCCTGACGACAGAAATATCTACGACGAAATGAAGCCCTTCATCCGCCGGCTGATTGCCCAGAATCAGCAGATTCAGCACCAGATTCAGCAATTGCAGGAGGAACATAAAAAACAGGACGATATGCGCCGCGAATTTACGGCCAATGTTTCCCATGAACTCAAAACGCCGCTGACTTCTATTTCCGGTTTTGCCGAAATTATCCGGGAAGGCTATGTCCAGCAAAAAGATATTTCGCATTTTGCTGATAATATCTACAAAGAAGCACAAAGACTGATGTCACTTGTCAATGATATCTTAAAACTTTCCCGGCTGGAATCCGGTATTGCTGAAATGCAGGAAGTCCGTACTGCTGTCAACCTTGCCGACCTTTGCAGCAGTATCACAGAACGCCTTGCCCTCAATGCTGCACAGCAGCAGATTTCTCTCTCCTGTGAAGGCGAAGCCGTCAGCATTATCGGCATTCAAAAAGTTCTGGAGGAAATTGTCTATAATCTCTGCGATAATGCAATTAAATATAATCATCCCGGCGGCTATGTCAGAATTACAGTCTTCCGGCAGGAATATCATGCTGTGATTCAGGTTCAGGATAACGGCATCGGCATTCCGGCCGCTGATCAGGAACGCATTTTTGAACGCTTCTATCGTGTCAATAAAAGTCATTCCAAAGAAGTCGGCGGTACAGGGCTGGGACTTTCTATTGTCAAACACGGAATGGCTCTGCATCATGCACAGATTTATCTGGAAAGCGAAGAGGGAAAAGGCACCTGTATCCGGCTGCTGTTTCCGGCCTGATTTATCTGAAATTCATTTTTATTGTTAAAATTATGTCAGCCCCGCGATATTCTGAAATTTGTTGACGACGGGCAAGAAACATGAAATTCCCCTCTTGACATTTTTCTGCTTTTTAGATATAATATTATTAATGCATCTCCCCTCTGTGTGCAGGGGAGATTTATTTTCTTGACTCAGGAGGCAGGTTTTTATGATTCAGATTTTTAATACCCTCACCAACAAAAAAGAAGAGTTCAAAACCATTGAACCAAATAAAGTCCGCATGTACGTCTGCGGACCTACTGTGTATAATTACATCCACATCGGCAATGCAAGACCCGTCTGTGTGTTCGATGTCTTCCGCAGATTTCTTGAATATGTGGGCTATGAAGTCACTTTTGTGCAGAATTATACCGATGTGAATGACAAAATTATCCGTCAGGCCGGCACAGAAGGCATCTCTCCGGAAGCCTGCGCTGAAAAATATATTGCCGCTTACTGCAAAGATGCAGAAGGCCTCAATGTCCGCCCTGCTACAGTACACCCCAAAGTTTCTGAATTTATCCCCAAGATTATCGATTTTATTCAGACTTTAATCCAGAAAGGCTTTGCTTATCAGGCCGGAAATGATGTCTATTATAAAACCAGAAAATTTATCTCTTACGGCAAACTCTCTAACCAGTCACTGGATGACCTCAACGCAGGCGCAAGAGTCGAAATTAATGAAATCAAGCAGGATCCTCTCGATTTTGCCCTCTGGAAAGGCTGTGACACTTCCGAACAGCATTGGGATTCCCCCTGGGGCCCCGGCCGTCCCGGCTGGCATATCGAATGCTCCTGCATGGCGAAATACTGCCTTGGCGATACAATCGATCTCCATGCCGGCGGTCATGACCTGATCTTTCCGCATCATGAAAACGAAATTGCACAGTCCGAAGCTGCCAACGGCGTTCCCTTCGCCAATTACTGGATGCATAACGGCCATATCAATGTCGATCACAGAAAAATGTCCAAATCTGAGGGCAATTTCTTCCTCACAAAAGACGTTGCCGAAACTTACGGCTATGAAGTCATCCGTTATCTCATGATTCAGGCACAGTACCGCGCACCTATGAATTATACGCTCGAGCTCCTCAACGCCTGCAAGGCTTCGCTCGACAGACTGTACCAGTGCAGAGAAACACTCAAACATGCTCTGCAACAGGCTCCTTCCGGGACAGTCTCCGAACAGGCTGAAACTGCTTTTGCTAAGGCAAAACAGGATTTTATTCAGTCCCTCTCTGATGACCTCAATACTGCCGATGCGCTGACTGCCGTCTTTGAACTTGTAAGAGAACTGAATATCATGGCCGCAGATGCCAATACTTCCAGAGAACAGCTCCAGAAAGGCGCAGATCTCTTTGAAGAATTAATTTCTGTACTCGGCCTGCTTTATGAACGCAAGGAAGAAAGCATTCCTCAGGAAGTGCTTGACCTGGCCGCACAGAGAGCAGAGGCCAGAAAAATCAAAAACTTTACCGAAGCTGACAGAATCCGCGACGAAATTAAAAAACTCGGCTATGCCGTCAAGGAAACACGCCAGGGCGTGGAAATTTCCAAATTATAAATCGCTATGGCAAATCGCATGACTCAACCTAAAAAAAGCAAAGCTCTTTCTACACTCGGCATTTTTCTGCTTGCCGCTGCGGTACTCAGCTTTATTGCATTTTATATCATCGTCATGATTTCACAGCAGGGATATCATTATATTGACCCCGAAACGCTGGAACTTGTCCAAACTGAGGAAATTCCTGACGATGCTCCTGTTGCTGTAATTCAGACTTCTCTGGGCGAAATACGGGCAGTTCTTTATCCGGAGTATGCGCCGAATACTGTTTCGCAGTTTATCTCCCTTGCCGAAAAGGGCTGGTATGATAATACCTGTGTCTTTGAAGCGAAACAGGATGTTTATTTTGCCGCCGGAAGCGCGGATACTTCCGGAACTGTCAAAACGCCGCCGGTTTTTGAAAATCAGGAAAGAGTTCCTATGGAACTGCACCAGAACCTGTGGCCGTTCTGCGGCGCACTGTGTGCCATGACTACTTCCAAAGATACCAGCTTTTCCAAACGGCTGTTCAAATCCGAAACAAGCTATACAGGCAGTCGCTTTTTATTCCTGAATTCCGTTGATTTTTCTGACCAGGAATTTGTTTCCCAGTTCCGGGAAGCTTCCGGCAGTGAAATGCTTGCCGATACGTTCCTGCGGCTTGGCGGCGTGCCAAACTTTTCCCAGCAGATGACAATCTTCGGCCAGGCTTATGCCGGGCTGGATGTCATCCGTCAAATTACGGCTGTTCCGCTTTCAGAAGAAAATCCTCAGGGTTTTACTCCGCCTGCGGAAGAAATTAAAATTATTTCTGTTACAATCTCTTCCTATTCTCAGGAAGACAGGGCTCTGAACGAACTGACAGACGATACATCCGCATAATTCCCGGTATTTTTTCACAACTATTTCATTTTATCCCTTGGGATTATTATTAAAAATCCTAAATACTTACAGGAAATTTGTATTTTCACTTTACAAACTTTCAGGAATGTTGTATAATATTCTTATCCGGGCAGATCTGGTACAGCTGCCCGAATGATTATCCAGAAAGAAGCATGATTATCATGAAATTCAGAATTCTTGCGGCCGGCATCAGTCTGCTGATGCTGTGTGGGACATGTTCCGGCTGCGGCAGAAAACACATTCAGCTTCAGGAATTTCCCGTCCTTAATTACACTGCGCCTAAAGAAGGCGAGGAAATTATTATTATGAAAATCAAAGATTACGGCGAAGTCAAAATCAAGCTTTTTCCTGACCTTCTTCCGAAAGCCTGCGAAAATTTTGTCACACTTGCCGACAGCGGCTATTATGACGAGCTGATTTTTCATCGTGTGATTCAAGACTTCATGATTCAGGGCGGTGACCCAAAGGGCAACGGCACGGGCGGCGAAAGCTGCTGGGGCGGTTACTTCGACGGCGGCGTTTCCAATCAGCTGATCCATGTTCCCGGTGCGCTGGCCTATGCCAACAGCGGCATGACTGCCACTGACGGCAGTCAGTTCTATCTTGTTACAGGTCAGCAGGTGACACAGGAACTGCTGGATGATCTGACAGAAAATAACGAAATGTACTTTTCCAAACAAGCAGCTGAATATTATACACAGTACGGCGGTGCGCCTTATCTTGACGGCTCTTATACCGTATTCGGTCAGGTGATTGACGGACTTGATATCATCTTCCGGATTTCCCAGACTGAAACAGATGCCAATGATAAGCCCAAGCAGGCCGTATATCTAGAAAGCGTGAGAACAGAACCATATGACAACAGTCAGATTCGCTGGTATCCAGCAGATTATGAATCCGAATCAGGAGTGCAATAAAAACAGAACACTCGTCATCAGAGGAGAGAAGAACGTGGAGATGGAGAAATTTGTGATTAACGGCGGCAAGCCGCTGAAAGGAGATATCTGGGTCAGCGGTGCCAAAAATTCGGCAGTTGCAATTCTTCCGGCAATGCTGCTGCTGGATGCCCCGTGTATTATTGAAAATGTACCCGATATCAGTGATGTCAGGATCTGTCTTGACATTTTGCAGAAGCTGGGCGCAGAAGTCCGCCAGCTTGACTCTAAAAATGGTACTTACTGGATCTCTTGCCAGAAAGTAACGGATTATTACGTCCCGTACAGAGAAGCTAAAAAAATGCGTGCTTCTTATTACTTTCTCGGCGCACTGCTGGGCAGGTGCCATCATGCCTGGGCCGCTATGCCCGGCGGCTGTCCCCTCGGTGCAAGACCGATTGACCAGCACCTTAAAGCTTTTGAAATTCTGGGTGCTAAACAGATTATTTCTGACCCCAATTCTGATATTGTTGAATTACATGCAGAACAGCTTCAGGGCGATGTCATCAGCATGGATGTCGTTTCTGTCGGCGCAACGATGAATGCCATCCTGGCCGCTGTCAAGGCCAAGGGCGTGACCGTAATTGAAAACGCTGCCAAAGAACCTCATATTGTCGATCTGGCTAATTTCCTCAATTATATGGGCGCGCATATCAAAGGCGCAGGAACCGATACCATCAAGATTCAGGGCACGGACAAACTGACAGGCAATGCCGGTGAAGGCTCTCAGGCTGAATATCGCTATTCTGTTGTTCCTGACCAGATTGAAGCCGGCACTTTCATGATTGCCGCGGCAATTACCAGAGGTGATGTCATCATCCGCGGCGTGATCTCCAAACATCTGGAAGCAATTACCGAAAAGCTCCGTGATGCCGGTGCTACTGTCGAAGAACTTGACGATGAAGATGCTGTGCATGTATTTGTCAAACCGGGCGTACAGTTTCAGCCTACCAATATCAAAACCGAACCTTATCCCGGCTTTCCGACCGATATGCAGCCGCAGATGGCTGTGCTCCTGACTGTTGTCAGCGGCCAGAGCACTATTACTGAAAATGTCTGGGAAGACAGATTCCGCTATGTCAACGAACTTGCCAAAATGGGCGCGGATATCGATATCACAGAAAAAGGTGCGCTTGTGCAGGGCTTTGCCCGCCTGAAAGGCGCAGAAGTCCAGGCATGTGACCTCCGCGCCGGTGCTGCTATGATCATTGCCGGACTTGCTGCCGAAGGTCGGACTTCTATCTATGATATCAAACATATCGAACGCGGTTATGCTGATATCGCCGGAAAATTGCGCGGAATCGGCGCAGATATCCAAAAAATTCAATAATTTTCAGGGCAGCACGTTTCTGTGCTGCCGTGATTTTTATCCCTTTTAGAAATCAGATTTTAGAGGAGTTCAAACATGGGAGTAGCCAAAAAAGGCAGACGGAAAATAACTGTATCTGATAAAAATTATATATGGTATGTTGAGCCAGACCACGATACACCATACTATGTATTGAATATTGTCTCATTCGATAAAGCGTTGATTATTGCCTGCCCTCTGAAAACTAAAACTCCATATATTATCAGCAAAGGAAATGTGTTTCAAAATAAAAAAACAAATGGAATCTGGAACAGATACTTATTGCCTTTTCATGTTCCGGAAATCATCAGTCCAAAGTTTGTTTCAAATATCATATCTTGGGCAACTCGAAGTGAAAAAGCAAAAGAAATAAAATGGAACGGAAATAATGTACCTGTATAAATTCTGATTTACCACAGGAACATTTTTCTGAAAAAAGTTATTTTTTTCTACATGAGGTGATTTTTCTTCTATGGCCAGTTTCTACCCCCTGTTCAGCTCCAGCAAAGGCAATGCCTCTTATGTCGGCACACGCAAAGAGGGAATCCTTGTCGATGCCGGCGCAAGCTGCAAAAAAATCCTGGCGGCTCTGTCCGGCAATGAAATCCCCCACAACGCCGTCCGAGGTATCTTCATTACTCATACCCACAGTGACCATATCCGCGGCCTGCGCGTTCTTTCCGGAAAACTTAAAGTTCCCGTATTCGCTTCCCGGACTACTCTGGAAGTCCTTCAGCATAACGACCATATTCCCGCCGATCTTCCGGCTGTTCCCATCGATACAGGCGCAATCGACTGCGGCGGCTGCGAAATTACTGCTTTCCCTACTATGCATGACGCGCCCGGCAGTGTCGGCTTTCATATCCATACTGCTGACGATAAACACTGTGCTGTCTGCACGGATCTGGGCGTTGTCACCCCTCAGGTCAGGTCTGCCGTCACAGGTTGCGATATGATCCTGCTGGAAGCCAATTATGACCCCTCTATGCTCTGGAACGGTATGTATCCTATCGAACTCAAACGAAGAATTACTTCCGAATACGGCCATCTGTCCAATCAGGATTCTGCTGAATTTGCAGATTATCTCATCCGGACAGGCACAACAAGACTCCTGCTCGGCCATCTCAGCCCTCATAATAATACCCCTGTGCTTGCCGCCAGTACTGTCGTACAGGGTCTGCGCCGCTTTCAGCAAAATCAGGATTACCTGCTCGGCATTGCCCCTACAGAATCTACAGGAGGTGCTGTGATCTTCTGATGCTTATCAATCTTATCACAGTCGGCAAACAGAAAGAACCTCACCTCGTCAAGGCACAGGAACTCTATTCCAGCCGTCTGACCCCGTTCTGCAAATTCGATTTCATTCAGCTTCCTGCTGTGAAACTTTCTGATCATCCTTCACAAAAAGAAATTCAAAAAGCTCTCGCGCAGGAAGCCGATCAAATCCGGAAATCTATCAAAGGCGTTTTTATCCCTTTGTGCATCGAAGGAAAACAGCTCGACAGCGAAGCATTCGCACTCCTACTGACACAGAAAATTCCTATGCAGAATTCTGCTGTTTCCTTTGTCATCGGCAGTTCTTTCGGACTGGACCAGGAACTTAAAAATTCTGCTTTTCTTAAATTATCCATGTCCGAAATGACTTTCCCTCATGCCCTCGCTTCTGTCATGCTGATGGAACAAATCTATCGGGCTTTCCAGATTGCCAAACATACGGGCTATCATAAATAGCCTATCTTCTATCTAAAGGATGTGTTTTTTATGAAAAAATCCATGACCCTCTCCTATGAAGTCGGTGAAAACCTCTATATCAATATTACAAATCAATGCTCCTGCAACTGCACGTTCTGCATCCGCAAGAACGATGACGGCGCATACGGTTCTGACCCTCTGTGGCTCGAACATGAACCTTCTATGGCCGAAATGCAGGAAAATCTCAAACAGCGGGATTTATCCCGGTATCAGGAACTTGTTTTCTGCGGTTACGGCGAACCAACTATGCGCCTTGATTTCGCCTGCGAACTCGCTGAATGGATTAAATCCACTTATCCCGGAGTCTGTCTGCGCCTTAATACCAACGGCCTGGCTGATATCTATTCCCCCTCTCAAAAAGGCTCTGCTGCAAATCTCGTTTCTGCTGTGTTCGATAAAGTTTCCGTCAGCCTCAACGGCGGCGATGCTGAAACGTATCTTCGTGTTACCAACCCTAAGCATTGTCCCGAAAATGCTTATGCTACTATGCTCCGCTTTGCACAGTCCTGCAAACAAAACGGCCTTGATACCTGCTTCACCGTTGTGGATGTCATCTCGCCGGATGAAATTAAACTCGCACAGGAAGTCGCTGATACTCTCGGCATTCCTCTGCATGTCAGAAATTATATCTCATAAATGCTATCTAAGCATATTCTATAAAAATCAGCTTTCTGTTTTGTTCAGAATGCTGATTTTTTTTATTTCCATCTTCTTTTTTTTTAAAATTGCACGTTCCTGTACAATTTTTTCTTTTTTTTCGCTATTAGTGAAAGGAGGTTTTTCCATTATGAGAAAAAAATCAGAAACACAGCTTGTCATTGATGGCCTTAAAAAACTCGCTTTCGGAAAAGTCAATGATGCTGTCACACTCGTCTTTTCAGACGATATGCCGCCGCCTGAAATACTCGCAAAAATGCAGCTGTTCAACGTCTCCTCCGTGAAGCGCGTCAAGGGCGGCGGCGTGGAAGTGCAGTTCTTCGACAGACAAAAAGCGTTAGAAAAACTTTATGACTATGCTCTCGCCAATCAAAACGGCAAGCTCTCTGAAAGTCTGCTCCAGGCTCTGGCGCACCCCGGAAATGATGATGACCATGCTGTTTAATTCTTTTTCCAGAAAACAACGACTCGCCCTCCAATGGTGGGCTTTGCCGGAATACCGGCAGTATGATGCTATTATCTGTGACGGCGCAGTCCGGAGCGGAAAAACACTCTCCATGTCCCTCAGCTTCGTCTGCTGGGCTATGGCTTCTTTCCGCAATACTGCATTTGCCATCTGCGGCAAAACCATCACTTCGGCAGAAAGAAACCTGCTTCGGCCTTTGATACTCGTCCTTCAGGATGCCGGTTTTTGTGTCAGACAATACCAGAGCAAACATTATCTTGAAATTTCTACTGCCGGACAGACAAACCGCTTTTATCTGTTCGGCGGAAAAGATGAAGGCTCGGCCGCTATGATTCAGGGAATGACCCTGGGCGGCGTTCTGTTCGATGAAGTCGTTCTGATGCCGCGTTCTTTCGTGGAACAGGCAATTGCAAGATGCTCCGTCCAGAACGCTAAACTATGGTTTAACTGCAACCCCGAAAATCCGTACCACTGGTTCTATCAGGAATGGATTCTCAAAAAAGAACAGAAAAATGCGTTCTATCTTCATTTTACAATGGATGACAATCCCTCTCTTTCCGAAACTGTCAAAGCACGTTACCGCCGCATGTATGCCGGCGTTTTCTATGACAGGTTCGTCCTGGGAAAATGGACCGTCTCAGAAGGCATTGTCTATCCCATGTTCCAGACATCACGCCATGTTGTCGCACAAATCCCCGAAAACTTTTCGCGCTATGTCATCTCCTGCGACTATGGCACTGTCAATCCTACCTCTATGGGACTGTGGGGCGAGTCCGGCGGCAAATGGTACAGAATCCGCGAATATTATTACGATTCGCGCCGTGAAGGCATCCAGAAAACCGATGAAGAACATTATACTGCTCTGGAACTGCTCGCCGGAAGCCTGCCTGTCGAATCTGTCATTGTTGACCCTTCTGCGGCCAGCTTTATTGCCTGTATCCGCTCTCATAAAAAATTCAAAGTCCTGAAAGCACAGAACGATGTCATTTCCGGTATCCGGCATGTCAGTGATGCGCTTGCACAAAACCGGATTTTCTTCCACTGCTCCTGCCGTGACCTCATCCGGGAATTCTCTCAATATTGCTGGGATTCCGGTTCTGTCAAAGATGCTCCGAAAAAAGAATTCGACCATGCAATGGACGATATGCGCTATTTTGTCAGTACCGTTCTTTTCGGCAGAAAAGATGCTTTCTTTGCTGCCTCGCTCCCAAGATAATCCTACTCAGAAAGAGGTGAAATCTTTATGACTTTCAGAAAAAAAACACCCCCTGCTCTTCCTGCTGTCCAGACTGCCGGCGCAAGATGCGTGCAGGATTTTTCTGCTTCGTTCTGCACTTATGAAATGTTCGACGAAGTACGCAGAACTGTTCCTATTATCGATGCCGCTATCTCTAAAATCATCCGGCTGATCGGTTCTTTCCAGATTCAGTGTGCCGATTCCAAACAGCAAACTGCACTGGATGATTTTCTCCGGAATGTTCCGGTCGGCCTGACAGGACAGTCTATCTATTCTTTTCTGGACAGCTATCTTGACAGCCTGCTGGTTTACGGAAACGCTGTGGGAGAAATTGTTCTGGACCAGAAAAATTCCCGTGTCGCCGGACTGTGGAACGGCAATATTCAGGATATTTCTGTCACTCCCGGGGCTTCTCCCATGGAACGCAGATATTATCTGCATACCCGGGACGGCGACAGACTTCTGCCGTATCCTGACAGAATCCTGTTTTCTGCCCTTAAACCTCCCAGCGGCGGCATCTACGGGATTTCTCTCCTGCAAGGCCTGCCGGCGTTCCAGAAAATCCTGATGCAGATTTATCACTGTATCGAAAATAATTTCGACAGAGCCGGAAATATCCGCTATGCCGTCACGTATAAGCCTTCCGGCGATGCTGCCGATATGGCTTATGCCCAGGAACGCGCCCAGCTGATCGCCAAAGAATGGACTGCCGGTATGCAGGCTGCTAAATGCGGCGAAATCCGCGATTTTGTCTCTGTCGGCGATATTGATATCAAAGTCATCGGCGCAGAAGGCGAAATGCCTGCTACGGAAATTCCCGTCCGTCAGCTTCTGGAACAAATACTCTCGAAACTTTCTGTTCCGCCGTTCCTGCTCGGCCTCAGCTGGTCTTCTACCGAACGCATGTCTGCCCAGCAGGCCGATATTCTCACTTCTGAACTGGAATATTACCGCAGACTGCTGGAGCCTGTAATCTGTAAAATTGCCAAAACATTTCTTCAGTTTAACGGCTCTTTTTCAGAAATTTCCATCCTGTGGGATCATATCAATCTACAGGATGAAACAGAACTCGCCCAGGCCGCTCTCTACAGAGCACAGGCACAGGAAATTGAACAAAACCTTGATTAATCTATTCTTTACGGAGGTATATTTCTTATGTATCAGTATAAAAATATCAAACTCGAAAAAGGCATGTACCATCTGACCAATAAAAGCTTTTTGCAGGTTCTGGAAGATGCCGACCCTTCTGCACAGTATGCCAATTCCCCTATGAAAGGCCTGGATGCTTATGAACGTCAGCTGAAACGCTTTGATATCCGCATTTCCGGCGCACACTGCGACAGAGTGGAGAAATTCTTCACTACTACCGAAACGGCTGTTCTGTTCCCGGAATTTGTCCGCCGTGCTATCATTCAGGGCATGGAAGAATCTATTCTGCCTGAAATTACTGCTGTTGTTTCTGCCTGCGATTCCAACCGCTATCAGGGCTGTGAACTGAACGATTCCGCTAACTATACTACCACCAATGCCGGGGCAGATCTGCCGGTCTCTTCCATTATGGAAAGTGCACAGACTGTGACGCTGGAAAAATACGGCAGAACTATCCATGCTTCCTATGAAGCTGTCCGTCAGCAGAGACTGGATGTCTTCGCTCTGATGCTCCGCAGAGTCGGCAAACGCCTCGCTGACAGCATCGTCACCAAGGCTGTTACTGTCCTTAAAACTTCTGCCGTGCCTTCTAAAATTTCCAAAAGCGGCAGTACCATTGCTTATTCCGACCTGGGCGTTCTGTACGGCACGTTCCACAGCTTCCGCATGAAGGCTATGCTGGCTTCTCCGGCTGTTATGGCTCAGATTCTCGTGATGAACCAGATGCTCGAAACTTCTTCTCAGGAAGTCGGCGAAATCCGCCTGCCCTTCGGTACAAAACTGATTAACTGCCCTCAGCTGGATGATACGACTATCCTCGGACTTGATACCGATTTTGCACTCGAACAGATTCAGAGCAGTGAAATCGTCCTGGAAACTGATAAGCTGATTGACAGACAGCTGGATTCTATGACCGTTTCTGTGAATATTTCCTTCCGCACTCTGATGACTGATGCTGTCAAGATGCTCGATCTGGCTTGATTTTCGCAGAGAGATTTTTCTCTCTGCCTATCCCGTTCATGAAAGGATGACTGCTTAATTATGACAAACCTGCAAAAAATCAATCAGTTTACACGCCGGGAACTCACAGAAGAAGAACTCTATCTGTTTGATGTCATTCTGTGCGATAATGACATTGACCGTGATGCCGAATGCTTCTCTGAAGAAGCTCTGGAACAGATGCAGAAATTATTCATCGGCAAAACAGGCATTTTTGATCATAACCCCGAAGCGGCCGGACAGACTGCCAGAATTTATGATACTGAACTGGTGAAATCCGGCGACAAAAAAACAAAAGACGGCAGACCTCTTGTTTCTCTCAAAGCACATGCCTATATGATCCGTACCGATTCCAATGCTGATTTTATTAAAGAAATCGATGCCGGCATCAAAAAAGAAGTCAGTGTTTCCTGTGCCGCGGCACGTCATGTCTGCTCCGTCTGCGGCGCGGATAAAGCACATGCTTCCTGTGCCCATATCCCCGGCAAATTTTACGGCGCGGCTCTCTGCTATACTATCCTGGATGATATTCAGGATGCCTATGAATGGAGCTTCGTTGCCGTTCCTGCACAGCCTGCCGCAGGAGTGACAAAATATTTTCATCATGCCCCGGCTGCCGCTCCGGATTCTGCACTCCGTGCTCTGCTGGAAGAACTCGAACAGCAGACCCGTTCCGAAGTCCTGGCTCTGTGCAGAAATCAGTCTCAGATGCCGGTTTCCAAAGCTTTGTGCACGGCTGCCGAAAAAATGAATCTGCACGAACTGGTGCAGTTTAAAAAATCACTCCTCGAACAGGAAAATTCCCTTGCAGATGCCTGCGTTCAGCTTGCCGATTTCCGGCAGAATTAATCTATTCTGAAAGGAACGCTCTTCTATGAATATGCAAATGATTTATTCTCTTTTCCGGCTGTTTTCCGGAGAAGAAGCCTCACAGACCTATCTTCCGCTGCTGACTGCTGCTGTGCAGGAAGTCAAGGCAAGCCTGAAACACCCGGAAGATGAAACAGAAATCCGGCTGTGCTATCTTGCCGCCGCTGTCGCTAATCTGCGCTATACCCAGATGTTCGGCGCACGGGAAAAGGCTCTGGCTACCTATGCAGGCACGATTGCCAGAGAATCCAATGCCGAACAGCAAATCCGCTTTGCGGAACAGCTTGTGAATTCCTATAAAGCTCTTTGCCATGATCTGCTGAATTCTCAGACTTTCTTCTTTGCAGGCGTGAAAGGATGATATGCATGAACGAACTGCTGATGCTCCTGATTACCACACTCAAATCCTATTATTCCGAAATTTATCCCTCTTTTGACGCTGTTCCGGTCAATGCCAAATCCAGAACCCTGTTTGTTGTCGTTTCGCCGGAAAATTTTCAAATTCAGCAGAGTTTTCCCGGCGAAACTTCCGGAATTTCTCCTTTTTCTGCAAGTTTCCGGATTTCTGCCCTTTGTCCGGCTTCGGCATCCGCTGACAGACTTACTGCTTTTTTTGATTCTGTCATCATTCCGGCACTTTGTGACGGCTTCCTGACCGAACTGCAATGCGAGGCTCCCAGAACAGACAGCAAATTGCAGAAACTTGTCTGCTCCGGCGTATTCCGCATGAAAGGCCTGTATCTCCCCGAACAGGAGGAAACTGCATGAGCTATATCATCCAGAAATCAAAACGCTTTCCCGTTACACTGGGAACACTCACAATCTATCTATCCGGCTATCAGCTTTCCGGAAGCAGTACCCTGAAAGAAACAGGTGCTGCTGACGGCGCACTTGTCCTTGCCGGATGCTGGGGGCAGGGAATGCGCCTGAAACTAAAAGGCAGAATTTCACCTGATTATTCTGCCGAACAGATCATTTCTGCACTGGCTGAAAATCTGCTTGTCAAACAAAATATTGCTCTGGGAACTCTCACGTTTCAGAATGCCATGCTGTGCGGCTATACCCTCGCCGAACAGCAGGATATACCGGAACTTTCCCTGTTATTCTACTGTCCCTCGAATCCTGTCCTTCCTCAGGAGGAAACTGCATCATGACACAGAATCTGCATCTTTATCTCTTCCAGGGGGACCATTTTGTCAAAAAAGTGCGCTGTCTTGCCTTTTCGCTCGAACGCGAGGCCTATACTCCCTTTGAATCCGTTACCGCAGAATTTTTATCCGATACTCTGCCGGATTCCTCTATTGACAGAATCGGCATTTATCTTGATTCTTCCTGCATTTTTCTGGGACTGGCCGACAGCATCCGGCAGTATCGGAAACAGCAGGCTTCTTTTGTCAGAATTTCGGCAAGAAGTTTTACCTCTCTGCTGACTCAGAACGAACTTGAACCCGGTCTGCACAGCAACCTGACAATTCAATCCCTGATGACAGGCTTTTATCAATTTCCTTATATCACTTATGAAAATCTTTCCGGCAGCGGTTATATTTTTGTCAAGTCCGGCAATACTATGTGGGACGGCGTTGTCAGCTTCGGCTATAAATTAACAGGCCATTACCCGTATATCCAGCATAACCACATTTGCCTGACCAGACCTCAGAACCATCCGCTGACAGAATTCTATCCGGAACAGGTGCTGGAATACGGCACCGTTTCTGATACCAGAAAGCTGGTCAGCCATTATCACATGGAAGATCTTGCCGGAAATCCCAATGCCTACCAGCAGGAAAATCCTGCGGCGGCGGCATTTCATATCGTCCGGCATAAGCAGATTGCCTTTGACAGCTCGTTCCGGCATGACCCACAGGATGCTCTTACTTTCCGGAACCTCTATTCCCGGAGAGGCTGTGAAGCAAGCTATCTTGTTTATGACGGCTTTCAGAACGAAATGCTCGGCCACAGAATCACTTTCGGCAGCCTGATACAGAATCAAACCGTCTGCCGGGTACAGGCTGATTTTGGCGTGAACGGCTTCCGGACAAAATTATCCTGCTATCACGATGGCTTCTATAATCTTTCCTGATATTACAATTCCAGCCGCTGTACGGCTGTGTCATACAGCATCCGGCCGCTGTTTCTGCATGAGTACAGTACATGCCAAAAAACGGCAGATGCCAAAACAGCTCTTTCCCTGCAAGGAAAAGAGCTGTTTCTATTCCAGAAAAACGGCCGTTCTCCTTTTGCAGAACAGCCGCTGTATGTTTTTTATCTGGGTTCGCAGATCAGCTTGATTGCTGTGCGATCCTCGCCGTCAATCTGGATGCTGGTAAATGCCGGAATGCAGATCAAATCAATTCCGATCGGAGCCAGATAGCCTCTTGCTACTGCAATGGACTTAATGGCCTGATTTGCTGCCCCTGCACCAACTGCCTGAATTTCTACATTCTTGTTTTCACGGATTACTCCTGCGATTGCACCTGCCACAGAATTGGGAACAGAACGGGAAGACACTTTTAACACTTCCATAAAAAAACCTCCTGCATAGAATTAAATGATATTATCATAAATGAAAGAACGAAAACATGATTTTTTGTCTCCAATTCCATTATACTACATTCTTTCTAAAATTGCAATAGTTTTTTGAAATTTTGTGAATTATCGCACAATCAGAGGAGTGATTTTCGTACATTTACCACATTTTTTTTCAAATTCTGCTATGACCCCGTTCAAATAACAGCTTCCGGATGCTTCTCTGTACTTTTGCGGCATGTGCAGCCGCATCCGATTCAGTGCAATCTGCTTATCTGTTCCCAGAACGGAATCTTCTACGCCGGTCATGCCTGCATCTGTGATATACCCCGTATGTTCGGCCAGAATACAGGCATCGGCCGTCTGAACATGCGTGTGTGTGCCGAATACTGCCGTTACTTTTCCTGCAAGATAAAAGCCCAGTGCACGTTTTTCAGAAGTTGCTTCTGCATGAAAATCCACAAAAATATTATTTGTCTCCAGATCTTTCAGCATTTCATCTGCCGCAGAAAAAGGATTTTCCAGATTTTCCATAAATAACACGCCGGACAGATTCAGCACGGCAATGCGGCAGCTGCCAAGATCGCAGACAGTCAGGCCTCTGCCGGGGCAGGCATCGCCGTAATTTGCCGGGCGGAGGATACAGCTGTTCTCGTAAATTTTTAAATCTGTTTTTCGCTGAAACGCATGATTCCCTGTTGTAATCACATCTGCACCGGCCTGAAAAATCTGCCGTGCGGAATAACTGGTAATACCGTTGCCGTCTGCGGAGTTTTCGCCGTTGACTATTGTCAGATCAATGCCGTGTTCCCGTTTCAGTCCGGGCAGTTTCTTTTGCAGAAACTGACAGCCGATATTTCCTACTACATCGCCGATAAATAATACTTTCATTCTTTCTTTTCCCCTTTGTGGGATTCGCTGTCCTTTGTGATTATTGCAATAAGTTCATCGACAGAATCCTGCCGGACAGGACTGACCGGAATAACAGGCTCTTTCTTTATCACGGGCGTTTCCGGAACAGGCTCCGGAACAGGAACAGGCTTTTCTACAGGTTTTTCTTCCGGAACAGGAATTTCTTCCCGAACGGGAATATATTTTGTTTCTGCTTCCGGTTCCGGCTGGGGTTCCGGAACAGGTTCCGGAGCCGGAACAGAAGCATTCAGCGGTTCCAGTTTCCGGATAGGCTTTGCTTTTGCTTTTCTGGATTCCGGTTCTTCTTCGTCTTCATATTCATAGGCATCTTCTCCGAACAGTGCCCGCACCAGAAATACAGGAATCTGGGCGAATATGCCTGCTGTACAGCACAGAATGAAAATAACCGGCACTGCTCCCAGCCCTGCCAGCAAAAGCAGTTCCTGTTCCGGAAAATATTCTGCCAGCGACGGAAGCGCAAAATCAATTACCGTATCGCCGATAATCAGCGCGGCAACTGCGCCGCCGGAAGCTCCTGAAAAAAATCTGTGCAGAGGCGTGTCGCCTCTTTTATCGCTGTGAAATAAACTCAGTGTCAGCAGTGCCGTCATCATAACAGGCAGAGCTGCCATGCTGTCGAACTGGGGATAATACAGCACTCCGCGTGCGGTACAGATATACACTACTGCTGCTGTCTGCAAGCCGCATAATAACAACAGCAGAAACAGATAGGCAATCCGATTCAGATTTTTAGCATATCTGCGCACGAATGCGCCGCCGATAAATCCTGCAAACGGCGCAAGCATCTTGCACCATGCAGGAAGCAGATATCTTCCGGATACAATCAGCATGGGCTGAAGCGTGCTGATTCCTGCTGTTACTGCCAGAAAGGCAAGCCGCGCGTTATAAGTTTTCAGGTCATGAAATGCGGCACTCAGAAACGGGGCAAATAAAATCAGCATAATATACATCCCGGCAAACCTTGCTGTATCTGTTGCCGAAAAATCCAGCAGCATGTCAATAATTTCTTCTTTGGTCACATACTGGTCGAAAATTACACGCCGGATAAGCATCGCTCCCAGACTGCTGACAATATAAATATATATCAGCCGCAGCAGCGGCTTTACCGAACGCCATGACAGCCGCTTGGTACTGAGTACATATCCTGTACAAGCCGATAACAGCATTGCGCCGGATAAACAAAACCATCTTCCGGCAATCGGCAGGGCACTGTCATAAGTGACAGGCATCTCCATAAATCCGGCGGCTTTCATATATTCCAGCCCCAGCAACAGCATCACGCCAAGCACTGCCATCAGATCTGCACAAAGATATTTCCCTTCTTTTTTTTCTGACATTGTTTCCTCCTTATCCTTATTATCTGATTATAATTTCAGCTTTTCAGCAGGCTCTGTATATCCGAACCGCTCGCGCCGATAATGCATCAAAATCAGCTGGGAATCATATTTTTGCAGTTCATTTGCACATTTCAGCATAAAATCTGTTTCTTCTTCTGTAAAATCATAATGCTCCAGAATATTTTTAATAATCCCGGTGCTTTTGCTGCGGATAAATTCCGTCAGCACTTCGGCTTTCCATTCCGGGAAACGCTCCAGACAAAACAGATAATTCAGATGATTGCTGAAAAATGAAGTCATTGCATCGTTTAACTGTTCCTGATAAGAATCATACTGAAAATCTTCCACCAGTTCTTCCAGCTGACGGCAGCAGACTTCTTTCCAGTCCTGCTGATATAATTCTGCTGTGATTTCGGCAAGATTGAACCGCAGTTCCAGAATCGGCAGAAAATTATCCATCAGTGTGAGTTCCGTATTCCAGTTTATTTCCATAAACTGCGGCCAGTCCTCTTTCCGCGGAAATATTCCGGTCTGCAATGCCCGGACGGCTGTATGAATCAGAATTCTGACAGCATCTGTATCCGTAATAGAACGAAACCCTCCGGAACTATAGGGTTCAATATCCGGAATAATTACATGAAATGCCTTCTGCTCTGTATAAAAATGCAGTTTCCGGAGCGTTTTTGTCTGAATTTCCAGATGCTGGAAAGCATAAAAACTCAGTTCTATTATTTTTTCTGATATTACGGCTTCTCTTACCGTTGGCGGAAGAATCAGGTGCTGTAAGCTGTAAGGCACAAAAATCAGTTCTGTCAAATCCTGATTATAAATTACACCGTTCCAGACAGTGACTCCCGATGCTTGGGAGAGAATAATATTTTCCAGACGCAGACAGCCGTTCAGCCAGCTGATGTCAAACTGTGCCGTTCCCTGCATCTCGAACCGCTCCAGACGGCTGCATCCTGAACAGAGATTCCGGCCAATCTTTTCTACTGATGCCGGAATGATGAGTTCTTTCAGATAATCGCACCCTGCAAAGGCTCTGTCGCCGATTTCTGTTACCGTGTCCGGGATGATAATCTGATCCAGAGACCGGCAGTCCTGAAATGCGCCTGCTTCTATTTTTGTAGTTCCTTCCGGAATTTGTAAATTCATGCTGTTTCCTCCGGGAATTTCAGATTTATCGAAAGCGAAAAATTGCTGTAACCTTTTTTATCCGTCACGTCCTCCAGTATTTCCAGCCAGTCCGGCAGAAATACGGGCGTTTCGATATCCGGCAATTCGACTTCGACTGTGGCGTAGATTTCGCTGAATTCATATAGATCAATCTCCAGCAGCTGCTCCCGGTACGGAATGCAGCAGCGGATTTTGTGTATGCTGTGAAGCTGAGAATCGGCTTCTTTCAGCAGTTTTTCATATTCTGCTTCTGAAATTTTATCTTCCAGTTCAATCCGTTCGCCAAAACTGATTTTCTTCTTGCGCGTGTAGGTATATTCCCAGCTGCCTGCTTTGCCTCTTTTCCGGATACGGCGGCCAAAACCGGAATCATCTTTTTGCAGATAAGTCTGTATAATTTCCGTCGACCGGCAGTCCGGCAGCGATTCCAGAAATGCAAGTGCAGGTTTCCGGATTAAATATTTCCGTTCGATTTCTTTTGGCAGAGTGTTCATATTACATAATTCCTTTTGTATCTGTCTTGCTCTGGAATTTTTCGGCATTTACGATAAAACGCTTGTGTATTCCGCTTCCGATTTCGCAGACTTCGTCACGGGCTGTCACACGGAATGTGATTTCCCGGCCGCTGACTTCGATTACCTCGGCATCTGCAAAGACGGTCATACCCATCGGGGTAGGCGTGACGTGTTCGATATGCAGGGAAGTGCCGACAGAAGTTTCGTAATTCTCCAGAAAAGGCTTTAATGCTGCACAGGCGGCTTCTTCCATCAGGGCGGCCATTGACGGCGTTGCAAATACTTTCAGCGAACCGCTCCCCACTGCAATGGCCAATTTATCTGTTGTTACTCTTGTGTAGACTTCGGCCGTTTCGCCGATTACAATTTCTTTCATGATTTTTTTTCTCCTTTTTTTCTTATCTCATCTAATATTCCAGAAAATATTCCCAGTCATATTCTTCCGGCGATTTCTGATATAACTGATAATCTTCCGGAAGAAGAAAATGATTTTCTGTGACAAAAAACTGGGGAAGCATCATCACGTTCAGAAGATTCAGGGCATTTTCCAGATTTGCTCGCTGATAGGCAGGCGTTCCCCAGCCGTTATCGTCATTTTCTTCTTCGTTTTCCAAAGAAGCCTGTTTCAGCAGATATTCATAAACTTCCGGAAAAGCTTCTTCTGCTATCCTGAATTCATATTTATCTGTTCCGGCTTTTAAGCCGTAATTCATCATAATCTCTTGCAGACTGACAAACAGATTATGCATACTGCGCCAATGGCAGATTTCTATCCGGCGGAAACAGCCTTCTTCTTCCAGATTCAGCTCCGGATAAAATTTTATATCAGATTCATAAGTTTTCCGGTCGAATACAGAAACAATTCTGCCTGTGCGCCGTTCCCGGATTGCAGCCGTTATTCTGACATCCAGTCCCATGCTTTCCCCTTTCTTCAATAAGAATTAATTAAAAAATATTCCCATTCATATCCGCACGGACTGGCACAGAATGCCTGAAACTCCTCCAGCGTACGGAATTTTTCCTCTGAAATCAATAAATCCGGATAAGTTATCTCTTTTTTCAAAAACCTGAGAAGATTCAGAACTTGTTTTGCATTTTCCAGATTGATCGCCTGATATTGCAGTCTGTCCCACATTGCAGAAGGTTCTTCATTCAGTTTCAGAAGAGAGCGTTTCAGCAGAAATGCATAAATTTCCGGAAACGCTCTGGCCGGAAGCGAAAATACCAAATCCGGTTCCTCCAGCACTCTTCCGCCGTGCTTTCTGGCAATTTCAATCAATCTGTCCCGGATATCATAGCATTTGCGCCAATAGCAGATTTCAAGACACTGGCCGGCATAAATACCGTCAAAGCTCTGGCCGCTGCCGGTCACAATTCTGCCGGACTGCTTTTCCCGGATCCGAGCTTCAATTGATACATCCAGCCCCATACAATCAGTCCTCCAGCAGCATTCCGGCCGCCCTGCCGGCTTCGATGATTTCTTTTGCCAGTTTGCCGATGCGTTCGCTTCCGGCATCGGTTATGCCGCAGTTTCTCGCTTCTGCCTGAGAGACATGAATGCCGTGCTTCTTCCAGGATATGCCGCCTTTGGCATAATTCAATAACATAGGATGAATTCTGTCCAGAGCGTTGGCAAATTTAGATTCCGGCGTTTCCCGTGCCTCGAATTCTTCCCATAATCCCCGATATTCCTTTTCCTGCTCTTCCGGCAGAAGCGCAAAAATCCGGTCTGCTGCTTTCTGTTCCCGTTCTGCTTTTGTCTGATTTCCGGCTTCGTCATAACAATACGTATCTCCGGCATCGATTTCGACTACATCATGCATCAGCACCATTTTCATTACATGAAGCACATCTATTTCCTCCCGTGCATGTTCTGCCAGAATACAGGCCATGACAGCAAGATGAAAACTATGTTCGGCATCATTTTCTGCTCTGTCCTCGTGCAGCACCAGTGTCTGCCGTCTGATATTCTTTAATTTATCCAGCTCGAGAATAAATTCCAGCTGCTGTGAAAATCTGTCTTTCTGCATAAACTCACCCCAGAAGATTCATTTTTTCTTTTTCCAGTAAAATCCGATAGACGCTTTCATTAATTCTTTCTTCTGCTATGCGGCCGCTTTCGACAGCAGAGGCAATGGCATTGACAGAAGCATTTAAATCAGTCGGAATTAAAATAATATCCACGCCGGCTTCTACGGCCATGACGGCGGAATCTGCCGGACTCCAGCTGCCGGAAATAGTATTCATGGCAAACGAATCTGTAATAATAATTCCATTAAAGCCCAGTTCGTTTCTCAGCAAATCCGTGCAGATCACAGGAGACAGGCAAGAGGGCAGTCCATCCCCTGCACCTGTTACAATCTGATGACTGACCATGACAAAATCTGCACCTGCATCAATCCCGAACTGAAACGGTATAAATTCGGCATTTCTTAAATCATCCAGTGTGCGGTCAATGATAATTTTATCCGCATAATGCGCGTTGCCGTTTTCTGCACCCAGCCCCGGAAAATGCTTCAGCGTTGCCGCTGTCCCGGTGCTCTGCATTCCCTGCACTACGCCGTTTACCATATTCCCTACCACATAGGGATCACTGCTGAAAATTCTGTTTCCCAGTTCGTTTCCGGAATTCAGATTCACATCCGCTACAGGCGCAAAATCCAGATTAAAGCCGAACTGCTGAATCTCATTCCCTAACGTCTGACCTATCCAGAAAGCTTCGTCCCAGTCGTTGCGGCTTCCGTAGACCGCCATCGGATTCAGTGCCGTTGTGCCTAACTTCTTTGCACAGCGTGCTACCAGTCCGCCCTCTTCATCCACGGCCAGAAACATGCCTACACCTGATTCCCGTGCATACTGCTGAGTATTCGACAGCATTTCCGAAGTCTGTGCGCGGGAAATCAGATTTTCTCCGAAATAAATCAGACCGCCTACGGGCTGTTCCTGAATGCTCTGCTGTGTCCATGTGCCGGCTGCTGTGACAGTGCCGGCTCCTGTCAGAAGTTCCGGCGTGACAATAAACATCTGATAAATTTTCTGTTTCAGAGTCATCTGTTCCAGAATCTCCTGCGCATTGCCGCTTAACACGGCAGGTTCCGGCTGTGTTTCCGGCTCTTCCGGGATTTCTGTTTCCGGAGGAGCTGTTTCTATCACGGGATCTGTTATCACTGTGGTCTGTGTTGTGACTGCCGCTGGAGAACGAGAAACTGAAGTCCGTTTTTTTCCGGAATTTTCATCGCCGCTGACTTCATAATAATAAATTATCATAGTCTCCTGCGGATTTTCTTCATCCGGGACTGCTTCGGCAGAAATCAGTTCTGTTTCCGTTTCAGATTCTGTTGCAGGAATTCCGGTTGTTGTCTGCGTTGTTTCTGTTCCGGATTCTGAAACAGTGACTGTGGTCTGTGTTGTCTGTGCTGTTGTTGTGACAGAAGTCGTTTCTGTATCTGTATAAGTTGTTTCCGGCTGTGAAGTTTCCGGAACTTCTGCCTGCTGCTGTTCGATTTTCTTTCCGCAGCCCGTACAGCACAGCAGACAGAAAAGGCATATATATAAATTAATCTTCCGGATTTTCATCAATATGCTTTGCCCCAGAGTACCATGTGCCTGGCAGGCTTTCCGCAGCAGACACATACATCCGAAATCTGCTTCTGTTCCAGCGGAATGCATCTGGAACCTGCTCCGGTCTGTGCCTTGACTTCGTCTTCGCAGGCCTCGTCTCCGCACCACATGGCTTCAATAAATCCGTCGCCTTTTTCATTCAGTGTCTGATTGATTTCTTCAATAGTCCGGCACTGGTATGTTCTTTTATTTCTGTTTTCCAGAGCGGCCTGATATAAACCGTCGTGAACTTCCTGCAATTTTTCCTGCACGCTCTCTGCAAGCGTATCCAGAGAAATACTTGTTTTTTCATTATTATGCCGTGTCACAAGCACACACTGATTGGCTTCGATATCGCGCGGACCGATTTCTACTCGAACAGGAACGCCTTTCATCTCGTATTCGGCAAACTTCCAGCCCGGAGAATTTTCAGAATCATCTAATTTTACTCTGATTCCGGCATTTTTCAGTGTATGATATAATTCTCTTGCCTTGTCCAGTACGCCTTCTTTGTGCATGGCCGCCGGAACAATCACTGCCTGAATGGGGGCTACTGCCGGAGGCAGCACAAGACCGTTATTATCGCCGTGTGTCATAATAATCGCTCCGATTAATCTTGTCGTCACGCCCCAGCTTGTCTGATGCGCATACTGCAATTTATTATCTTTTCCGGCATACTGAATCCCGAATGCTTTGGCAAAGCCGTCGCCGAAATAATGCGATGTGCCTGCCTGCAAGGCTTTGCCGTCGTGCATCAGGGCTTCGATGGCATAAGTCGCTACTGCTCCGGCGAATTTGTCGCTTTCGGTCTTTTTGCCCTGCACGACAGGCATTGCCAGTGCATCCACGCAGAATTTTGTATAGACATTCAGCATTTTTTCTGTTTCTTCAATTGCTTCTTCTGCTGTAGCATGAATAGTATGGCCTTCCTGCCATAAAAATTCTCTGGAACGCAGGAACGGTCTGGTTGTCTTTTCCCATCTTACCACGCTGACCCACTGATTGTATAATTTCGGCAGATCTCTGTAAGAATGCACAATCTGTGCGTAGTGTTCACAGAACAGTGTTTCCGAAGTAGGACGGACACAGAGCCTTTCTTCCAGCCGTTCACTGCCGCCGTGTGTCACCCAGGCTACTTCCGGGGCAAAACCTTCTACATGATCTTTTTCTTTCTGTAACAGTGATTCCGGAATGAACATCGGCATACATACATTTTCATGGCCTGTTTCTTTGAACATGCCGTCTAAAATCTTCTGGATATTCTCCCAGATGGCATATCCATAAGGCCGGATGACCATACAGCCCTTTACACTGGTATAAGAAATCAGTTCTGCTTTCTTGACAATATCTGTGTACCACTGTGCGAAATCTTCTTCCATAGAAGTAATTGCTTCTACTGCTTTTTTGTTTTTATCCTGTTTTGCCATACTAAAAAACCTCTCTTGCTAATTATTTTTATTTGTTTTTTTCCGGACGGATGCTTTTTTCTTTGCGTGTTCCGGGGATTTCTCTTCCGGTTCGGGGGGCAGTTCGTAAATTGACCGCACGGTATAATTTTCTTTTGTCCGGGGATGCTCTACAGAAGCATTCCGGCTGTGTGCGGATTTCCATTTATCGATATATTCTGCCATTTTCGGCGTGAATACCGCTGCCAGAAAAATCAGCGCAAAAATTCCCAGACATTTCAGGCCAAAACGCAGTATTACACCGCCGTCGATTGTATTTTCCAGCATATCTTTCAGTCCTCTGCTATTATAGCACACTATTGCGATTTTGTAAATACTGTTTTTACAGACTGCCGGAAACTCTTGCATTGGCAAGCATCAGCTTGATTCTGTTTTCCTGATTGACCCGCGTTGCACCAGGATCGTAATCAATCGCAATAATATTCGCGTCAGGATAGCGTTCCTTGACTGCACGGCTCATGCCTTTGGCAATAATATGATTCGGCAGACAGCCGAACGGCTGGGTACAGATAATATTTTCTGTGCCGCTCTCGGCCAGTGCGCCCATTTCTGCCGGAATCAGCCAGCCTTCGCCCATGTTCACGCCAAGGCCGATATACTGCTGCACCGAATGCAGAAGATGCTCGAAATCATGGGGCGGCCTGAATACGCCGTGCTCGTTCATCAGCTTGACCACACGCCGCTGTTCGGCCAGAAACATCTTGTAAAACATCTGATATACAGGTGTCGATGCGTTGACTCTGCCGTAAAGTTTAGCTTCATTCACTTTGGTGAACAGATAATACAGCACAAATTCCAGCAGAGACGGAACAACCGGCTCACAGCCTTCTGAAATCAGAAAATCTTCCAGATGATTATTTCCCAGCGGCGAATATTTCACATAAATCTCCCCGACAATCCCCACGCGGATTTTCGGTACTGAAGACCGCGGCACTCTTGCAAAATCATCCAGCATCATCTGATAATATTTCTTTGTGTGCACATAATCATTGGAACTAAGCAGAATTTTCACCCGCTTAATCCATTTGTTCAGTACTTTTTCTGATTCGCCTTTGACGAGTTCGTAAGACCTGCACTGGTTATACAAACTCTGGAGCATATCGCCGTAACCAATGCCGTACAGAATCCGGACGACTTCTGATGTGCTGATTTTCCAGCCGTTTTCCGGGTCTTTCTCCATGCCGACAAAATTCAGCGATATGACAGGCACCTGCGGAAACGTATCTTTCAGGGCTTTTCTTAATAAATAAATATAATTCGATGCCCGGCAGCCGCCGCCCGTCTGAGGCAGCATCAGTGCTACTTTATTCACATCGTAACGGCCGCTTTTCAGTGCTTCCATGAACTGGCCGATACATAACAGTGCCGGATAACAGGTATCATTATGCACGTTTTTCAGCCCTTCATTGATCACCGTCCGCGATTCGCTGTGAAGCACTTCCGCTTTGTATCCATAAATTCCGAAAATATGCACCATCAGTTCAAAGTGTATTTCCAGCATAGTCGGAATCAAAATAGTATGCGTTTCTTTCATTTCTTTTGTAAAAATCGGATAATCTCTTTCTTTTTCCAAAAAAACATTCTCCTTTCCTGCTTATTTCTGCTGATTCATGGCAGCAAGCAGACTTCTCAGCCTGATTTTTGCCGCACCGAGATTTGTAATCTCATCAATTTTCAACTGCGTATAGAGCTTTCCGGAAGATTCCAGAATGCTCCGGACTTCGTCCGTTGTGATGGCATCGATGCCGCACCCGAACGATACCAGCTGCACCAGCTGCATATCCGGCTGGGTTGTGACATACTGCGCGGCACGGTACAATCTGCTGTGATACGTCCATTGATTATATACATGCAGATGCGGCATTTTTCCCATTGCCGCTACGCTTTCTTCCGAAACTACCGCAAGCCCCAGACTTGTAATCAGCTTGTGAATTCCGTGATTGATCTCTTTATCCAGATGATACGGCCTGCCTGCAAGTACAATAATTTTACGGCCTTCCGCTCTGGCCTGGGCAATGATTTCCTTTGCCTTGCCTGCCAGCTCGTTCCGGAAATCATCCAGTGCCTGATAGGCCGCATCCACTGCTGCGGGTATCTGCTTCTGTACGCCGTATTTTTCCAGCGTCTTCTTCATAACCTGAATTACATTCTTCCGGTTATTAATATCCAGATACGGATAACAGAAATTCTTATCATTCAGCGCACTGTGATTTGCCTTCATCAATTCCGGATAATAGGCCACCACAGGACAATTAAACCGGTTATCCGTATCCGGTTCGCCCAGATTGTAAGTCATGCACGGCCAGAAGATAAAATCTGCCTTCTTTTCCAGCAAGGCTTCTATATGCCCGTGCGCAATCTTCGCCGGATAACATACCGTATCCGACGGAATTGTGTGCTGTCCCCTGAAATACATTTTCCGATTACTCTCGCCTGATATCACTGCTTCAAAGCCAAGCTTTGTGAACAGCGTATGCCAGAAAGGCAGCAGTTCGTAAAAATTCAGCACCATCGGCAGTCCTACCACAGCTTTCTTCCGGGCCGGCTTTTTTCCGGCAATTTCCATCAGACGATCATATTTATAATTATATAAATCCGGAACTTCTGTTTCGCGCTTGACTCCGGCACCCTTTTCACAGCGGTTGCCTGAAATATATCTGCCGCCATCGGAAAATTTAATCACATTCAGCAGACAGTTTGCCGTACATCTGCCGCAGCGGACGTTTTTCGACGTATAAGAAAAATTCTCCAGTGCTTCCGGGGAAATCAGGCTTGTTTCGCCGTTTTCTTCCTGCTGTTCCTTCGCATACAGAGCCGCACCAAATGCGCCCATCAGTCCTGATATTGCCGGACGAATCACATTCCGGCCGATTTCGCGCTCGAAACATCTCAGAACGGCATCATTCAGAAACGTTCCGCCCTGTACGACAATATTCTTTCCCAGTTCGTCCACGCTCTTGGCACGGATGACTTTATAAATTGCATTCTTGATAATCGATGCCGATAATCCGGCCGAAATATCTTCTACCGTTGCGCCGTCCTTCTGTGCCTGCTTGACACTGCTGTTCATAAATACCGTACAACGCGAACCCAGTTCTACAGGATTTTCTGCAAACAGTCCCATCTGTGAAAATTCTCCGATATCATAGCCCAGTGCCATTGCAAATGTCTGGATAAAAGACCCGCAGCCCGAAGAACAGGCTTCATTCAGCATAATACTGTCAATTGCGCCGTTCTTGATCTTGAAGCATTTGATATCCTGGCCGCCGATGTCGATAATAAAATCCACATCCGGACAGAAAAAAGATGCCGCCTTGAAATGCGCTACTGTTTCTACAATGCCATAATCTACTGATAATCCTGCTTTAATCAGATCTTCGCCGTACCCTGTCACGGCACTGGCCTTGATAATCAGATTTTTATTTTTATCCTGATAAATCTGCTTTAATCTGTCGGCGATTCTGTCCAGCGGCTGGCCTTCGTTCGAGGCATAATGACTGTATAACAGACGGCCGTCCTCTGTAATCAGCACCAGCTTTGTTGTAGTAGAACCCGAATCAATGCCAAGATAGGCATCGCCTTCGTAAGTGCGCAAATCAGCATAGGCAAGATCACACTGCCTGTGACGTTCTACAAATGCAGCATATTCTTCATGAGAAGAAAATAATTTTTCCCCCGTCATGACATCAGAATTTGCTTTTGCATTATGAACTTTTTTCAGCAAATCTGCGGCTGTTTTCGGGGAATCTTTGCTTTCTTCCGCATACAGCGCACTGCCAAGTGCCACAAATACAGGTGCCTGCTCCGGAAATACTGCATTTTCTTCCGATAATCCCAGACCTTCGACAAAGGCTTTTCTTAATCCTTTCTGGAACGACAGCGGCCCCCCCAGAAACAGAATTTTTCCCTTGATTTCTCTGCCCTGTGCCAGTCCGGCAACAGTCTGATCTACCACTGCTTTGAAAATACTGGCGGCAACATCCTCACGCGCCGCCCCCTGATTCAGCAGCGGCTGAATGTCCGATTTTGCAAATACTCCGCACCGTGAGGCAATGGGATAAGTTCTGGTTGCTTTCAGAGAAGCTTCGTCCAGCTCCTGCACGGAAATGCCCAGCAGTGTGGCCATCTGGTCAATAAATGCGCCGGTTCCTCCGGCACAGGAGCCGTTCATTCTCTGTTCTACGCCGCCGGTCAGAAAAATAATTTTGGCATCTTCGCCGCCCAGTTCAATTACAGCATCGGCATCCGGAAAGCATGTTCTGACTGCCAGAAAGGCCGCGTGTACCTCCTGCACGAACGAAATCCCTGCGGCATTTGCCAGTCCCAGACCGGCAGAACCGGTCATGGCACTGCGAAATGAAGCATCCGGAAATTTTTCTTTAATCATTTCCAGCTGTTCCGATACTGTCTCCTTTACTTTTGAAAAATGCCGCTGGTAGGCTGAATGCAGAATACTGCCGGCTTCGTTACAGACTACTGTCTTGACTGTGGTAGAACCGACATCAATTCCCAAAGCATATACATTCATTTGAGTTCCTCCAATTTAATTATCTTGCTGTCTATCTTATAATTAGTAACCTTCCGCATTGTTTTTGTTACAAACTTTCAGATCAGACTGTCTTCATGAACAATTTTCCCGTCCTGCATGAAAATTCTGGGAATCCGCTTGGAAATGCCGCAGACGACTTCATAGCCGATTGTTCCGTAAATACCGGCCAGTTCGTCTGCTGTGATGCAGTCATCGCCGTCTGTTCCGATTAAAGTAACAACCGAACCGACTGCCGCATGAGGAACATCTGTTACATCAATCATCATCTGATCCATGCAGACCCGGCCAGTAATCCGGCATCTTGTTCCGCTGACAAGCACTTCGCCGCGGTTGGAAAGCAGACGGGAATATCCATCGGCATAGCCTACTGTGACCGTTGCAATCCGGCGCACCGATTCGGCACGGTAAGTACGGCCGTAACTGATGCAGTCGCCGGGATGTACTTCTTTCATATGACTGATTCTGGTACGGAATGACAGTACAGGCTTCAGATCCAGCGGCACGGCAAGCGCGGCGTTGGGCTTTAATCCATACATAATAATTCCGGCACGGGCAAGCGTACTCTTTGGCTGATTATGATAGCATACTGCCGCACTGTTCATACAATGCACATGCCGCAGAGAAATTCCGCTTGCTTTCAGTTTTTCTGCCGTCCGGAAAATCGCTTCTTCCTGCTTGCGGGTATATTCCAGATGTTCCGGACTTTCCTCATCGGCTACTGCAAAATGCGTGAACAGACCCTCCGGCTGCAAGCCCGGCAGAGAGAAAATTTCATGCAATTCTTCAAGGCAGTTCTGCTCATTCTGAGTCCGGATGCCGATTCTTCCCATACCGGTATCCAGCTTGACGTGACAGCGCACGGTTCTGCCCGGCTGGGCACAGCCCGACAGACTGCGTGCATATTCAGCTGAAACAATGGCCTGAATAATATTCAGCTCTGCCAGCAGGGGAGCACATTCCGGAGCTGTATAGCCGAGAATCAGAATTTCGCCTTCCGGGCACCATCTGCGAACCCGGACGGCTTCTTCAAAACTGGAAACCGCATAAAACCGGATGCCCAGCTCGTAAAGCTTTTTGCAGACAAATTCTTCCCCGTGGCCGTAGGCATCGGCTTTGACAACGGCACAGTATTCTGTACCGGGGGCTAATTTTTCCTGAATTATGCGTACATTATGTGCGAGTGCATCCAGTGAAATTTCTGCCCATGCTCTTTGACGGTATTGTAACATGATATTTCTCCTTACTTATGATAAAAATAAATATTAAAACAATAAAAATAATATAAAACTCCTCCCTGACAGGAAAAGCACCGAATTTTTTTCAAAAAAATTTGAAAATTTTACTTGTAGTTTATGCGCGGATATGCTATAATAAAAATAATTGCAATTCATCAGGGAGGTGCAGCAGTTTTCAAATATGGAAAACACAGAAAATTTCTATCCGTCTGTGACGGATATTCCGCAGCAAAAGACTCTGGCCTTTACAGGACACAGGCCGGAAAAACTTCCGCAGGGCGCACAGCTTGATTTGCTGCTGAGTGTGCTGTATTATTATATCGACCTTGCCATTGACCGAGGCTACAGGTATTTTCTGGACGGTATGGCAGACGGTATTGATTATCTGGCGGAAGAATATCTGTTCCGAAAAAAATCAGAATATCCTGATATCTGCCTTATCGGCGTACAGCCGTGCCGGAATTATGATCTTTTTTTTCGGCACAGGGGCTATGATTTGCAGCACCTGCGGCAGATGCAGGAACATTTTGACAGAATTATCTGCCTGGCAGGGGAATATCACCAGTATGACGGCAGAAAAAATGATATTCTGTTCCGGAACAGAAATTTATTCCTGGCAGAACATGCCGCGGCACTGATTGCAGTCTGTTCGCTTGACCGTTCCGGTTCCAAACAGACATATGATTATGCCAAGGAGCTGGGCCTGGCAATCTGCCGCATAGAGGCCAATCCGGTTCTGTTCTATACCCCCAGACCTGACCGCTGGCCGGTTGAAAAAATCAATTTCTGACAGGACAGCACAAGGTTCTATTCTATTATAACACGGTTTCTGCAAAAAAGCAAGTAGCATAAAAAACTTTCAGATTTTTAGCAGCTTATCCAGAAAAAAGAAAAAAATAGTTTGCGCATTATGCAATTATGCAGAGACAGCCATTATCAAGGAGGAGTTTTTTTATGGCAAAAGCAAAAAAAGGACATGTTGCAATTCCATTTTTACTGGCATTCCTGCTGGGTATTGTGGGCATTGGCGGTATTGCCATGTATTTATTCAATATGCTTAGTGCAACAGAAGGCCCTAAATCCATGACTTCCAACGTAACCAAACCTACAGAGGCCGATAATATGACCCTGATGTTTGTGCTGGATGAGGCTTCTGATGCCAGTCCGCTGACTTTTATGGCCGCCAGAGTGCTGCCTGCTGACAAGAAAATTATTTTAATCTCTATTCCGGCTAATATGCTTGCAATTGTAGACGGCAGACAGGATACGCTTGCTAATTTCTACAGGACAGGCGGCATTCAGGGAGCTATGAATGCTATCGAAAACGAGGCCGGAATCTATTCTGACAGATATGTGATTCTGAATTCTGAATCTTTCCAGAAAATATGCAATATCTTTGCCGGGGTCAATTATCAGATTCCGCTGGGCACACAAGGCTTTGCCGATAACCCTGACCCGCAGTACCTGGGGCCTGCTCAGATTGAAAAATTAATTACCAACCCGTTCTTTGAAAACGGCGAGAGCGAACGCAGTGCGGTTGCTTCTGATGTTATTTCTGAAATGATTAATCAGACCGACTATGACAGAATTGTCGCTTCGATGGATTCTAATTTCAGAACACTCATCAATATGATGAATACAGATATTTCTTCCATCGACTACAGCGACAGAAAATCTGCCCTGAAATTCATGTACACTTACGGCAGCCGGATTTGTACTTTCCGCCTTGCGACAGGTAGCACTTCCTCTGACGGCATCTTTGTCCTGGACAGCGATTTTCAGGAAAGCATTACTGAAATCTTCGGAGAACATACTGTCAATAACGGAGCGTGACCTGCTTTGGCTTATTATAATATTTTCGATACTCATGCCCATTATGCAAGCAGCCGCTTCGATAACGACAGACAGGAACTGCTCGCCCGGCTTCTCCCGGAGGCGGGCATCCGATTTGTGATGCTGGCCGGTATTGAAATTCCGGACTGTATCCAGAGTCAGAAGCTGGCTGAAAATTTTGATTATCTCTATTGCAGTGCCGGCCTGCATCCCGGCTATCTGGATTCCCGTCCTGATGACTGGCCGGATCAGCTCCGGAAACTGGCAGAATTCCCGAAATGCAGGGCCATCGGAGAAATCGGACTGGATTATTATCATAATTCACAAAACCGTGCACTACAGCAGGAGATTCTGATTCAGCAGATTCTGCTTGCCCAGGAACTCGATCTGCCCTGTATCTTCCATTTCCGTGAAGCAACTGCCGATGCTGTACAGATTCTGAAGCAGTACCGGCCGCGCGGCGTACTTCACTGTTTCAACGGCTCGGCTGAAACTGCTAAAATTCTGCTGAAAATTCCTGATTTATATTTCAGCTTTTCCGGTGTAATTACTTATCAGAACGTCAGAAAACCGCTGGAGGCTCTTGCTGTGCTTCCTCCTGAAAGAATCCTGATTGAAACAGATTCGCCTTATCTGGCTCCCGAACCTTTCCGGAAACGCCGCTGTGACAGTACCATGATTCTTTATACTGCCGAAAAGGCCGCCGCTGTCAAGCAGATGCCCGTACAGGATTTTATTACAATCTGCTGTGAAAACGGCCGCAGAATCTTCCGTATTTGATAATTTGCTGAAAATATGCCGCAAACTATTGACTTTATTATCATTTTGTAATATAATATTTATGATTGTCGTGAAAAATCGGCTGATTCTTATCAAAATCCCCAAAAAATAAGAGAAAACAGGAGGTAACTCACACGTGAACAAACGAATCGGAAAACCCGTCTTCTTTGTCGTCTTTGTGCTGATTCTCGCCTTCGCCCTCACTACCGTGTTCGGCGTGGCAACCTATAACGGCGATATCAAGCATACATGGGTGCACAGTCTGGAAGATATCCGTCTTGGTATTGACATCCAGGGCGGCGTGGATGTCACTTTTGAACCCGATCAGGAAGACCAGGAAATTACCAGCGACCAGATGGATGCTGCTTTGCAGGTCATCAAACTGCGACTCACAAACCTGAGCATCAACGACAGCGAAACTTATGTGGATTATAATAATAACCGCATTATCGTCCGCTTTCCGTGGCAGTCCGGCGAAGAAAACTTCGACCCGGCCGCTGCTGTCAATGAATTGGGCCAGATGTCCGAACTGACATTCCGCTATGGCTCTGATATTACAGGCGATGTTATTCTGACAGGCTCCAGCGTGGATACTGCTTCGCCCGGCTATGATCAGCAGAATGATCAGTGGGTCGTACAGCTGAAATTCAACGATTCCGGAAAAGAAGCCTTTGCAACAGCTACTGCCGCACAGGCTGCCAATAACGGCTATATCTCTATCTGGATGGACGAAACCTGCATCTCCAATGCAACTGTTAACGAAGCAATCTCAAGCGGCGAGGCTGTGATTTCCGGCAATTTTACTGCTGATTCTGCAAAACAGCTTGCCGATCAGATTACTTCCGGCGCACTGCCGTTCTCTCTGCATTCTACCAGTACGAAAACCCTTTCTCCCACACTGGGTTCCGGTGCGCTGTATGCAATGGTTCTCAGCGGTCTGATTGCGCTGGCCTTTATCTGCGTCTATATGCTGGTTCTGTACAGACTGCCCGGCTTTGTGGCTGTCATCGGCCTGATCGGTCAAGTAGCCGGTATGCTGGCCGGTGTTTCCGGATGGTTCGGCTTTATGCCAAGCTCGACACTTACTATTCCCGGTATTGCCGGTATTATCCTTTCCGTCGGCATGGGTGTGGACTGTAATATCATCACTGCCGAACGTATCAGAGAAGAACTCGCAAGAGGAAAATCAATTGAATCTTCTCTGAAAGCAGGCTATTCCAATGCCTTTTCTGCCATCCTTGACGGTAACCTGACACTTGCTATTGTTGCTCTTATCCTGATGGGCGCATTCGGTACTGATAATCCTATTACGAAATTCCTGAATGCTACTATCTTCTACTTCTTCGGCGCAACGACAGAAGGCTTTATCTATTCTTTCGGCTTTACCCTGATTATGGGCGTTATCCTCAACTTTATCATGGGCGTGTTCGCCGCAAGACTGATGACCTTCTCTCTTGCAAGATTCAAGGCTTTCCAGAAACCTGCGCTCTTCAATTATACAGAAGGCAAATTCAAAGAAGCAAAACTGCTCCATTTCAGCGAAAACAAGAAAAAATTCTTTATCATCTCTGCCGTGCTGGTTGTACTCTCTATCTGTACTACTTTTATCGGCGTGGAAGTTTCCATCGACTTCAAGGGCGGTACTATCGTTTCTTATTCTTATACAGGCGATCTTAACGAAACTGCCTGCCAGTCTGAAATTGAAGGCATTCTCAATACGCCCGTTACTCTCCAGAAAGGCGAGAGCTTCGATGCAGATACCAATATCCTGACTGTTTCTTTCAGCTATGACCAGAGCCTGACCCTCGAACAGCAGGAAAATATGCTGAATGTCATGCTCCAGACTTATCCGGATAATCATATCCAGGAACTGGAAAGCAATGATGTCAGCCCCTCTTCCGGCCGTGAGTTCTTCGCAAAATGCATTGTCGCTGTTGTCTTTGCGGCTGTTCTGCTGATTATCTATATTGCTCTGCGATTCAAGAAAATCAGCGGCTGGTCGGCTGGTATTTTCACAATCATCACACTGCTGCATGATATTATCATCACTTACGGAAGCTTTGTCCTGTGCGGCTTTGAAATCGATTCCAATTTTATGGCCGTTGTACTGACAATCTTCGGCTATTCCATCAATAATACAATTATCGTCTATGACAGAATCCGTGAAAATGAAAGACTCATGAAAAAAGAATCTACTGTTGCTGAACTTGTCAATTACAGCGCAAGCCAGACTATGCGCCGTTCGCTGAGAACTTCCATTACAACAGTTTCTACTATGATTATTATCAGCATAGTTGCTTTTGTCTTCAACGTCAACAGTATTCTGAGCTTCTCCGTTCCTATGACCTTCGGTCTGATTGCCGGTACTTATTCTTCCCAATGCATCGCGCCGACACTCTGGGTCTGGTGGAATGAACATCTCGGAAACAAAACTATCAAAGATGTGGCTGTCAAGTAAAAAATTTCAATCCGGCAGGTTTCTGATCTGCCGGATTTTTTTATTCAAAACTGCTTGACAAATATAATATACTATGATATAATAAAATAAATTATTTTTATGAAAGCAGGTGCTTCTTTATGTTTGAAGAACTGAAAATGATGGGCGATCTGATTAAAAGCGGCATTAATTCGTTCAAAATCGGCGAAAAAATGGATCAGCTCGTGAGACAGTCACGCCAGGAATATGAACAATTGCTCCGACCCGCTGACCGTGCGTATTTTATCAAATTCCGCAAAGCTGATGAAAAACAGGAACAGGCTCCCGATACATTCAGCAGTGAAGAACAGGATGCTCTTTCAGAGGCAAGAGAAGCCGCTGAATTCGCTTATCTTGCTTCACTGACCGGAAATACTGCCCTTCCTACAGATTTCAGAAATCAGATTGCTGCTGTACTGCAGGAATATAAAAAATCTTCTCCCGAAGAAGTCTTTCAGCGCGCTATGATGCGCTATGCCAAAACGCCTGAAGAAAAGGCAGAATTCCAGAAGCTTCTTGATGATGCCAGAAAATAATTAATCCCAATCCGGCGGATTTCTGTTCTGCCGGATTTTTTTGTTGACAAATCCCCTGAAATATGCTATCATGAAATTACAGAATTATTTTTAAAGGAGGTTTTTCTCTATGTCTACTCCGCATCTGCAAGGCAAAAAAGGCGATTATGCTCCCGTTGTCCTCATGCCGGGCGACCCCCTGAGAGCTAAATTCATCGCCGAAACTTATCTCGATCAGCCCGTCTGTGTCAACGAAATCCGCGGTATGCTGGGCTATACAGGTACTTATCAGGGCGTTCCCGTCTCCGTACAGGGCAGCGGTATGGGAATCCCTTCCATTGGCATCTATTCTTATGAATTATTTCATTTCTTCAATGTCAAGAGTATTATCCGCATCGGTACCGCAGGCGGCATTGACCCGGCCGTCAAGCTGAGAGACGTGATTCTCGGTCAGGCTTCCTGTACCAATTCCAATTTTGCGGCACAGTACCACCTGCCCGGAACTTATGCGCCGATTGCTTCTTTCCGGCTTCTCAAAACTGCTGCCGATACGGCTCAGAAACTCGAAATCCCCGTCAAGACAGGAAATCTGTTTTGCAGCGATATGTTCTATGATGATGCCAATTCCCTCGAACTGTGGGCAAAAATGCATGTGCTCGGCATCGAAATGGAATCTGCTGCCCTCTATATGAATGCCGCCAGAGAAGGAAAAGAAGCTCTGTGTATCTGTACTGTTTCTGACTGTCCGCTCCGACATGAATTCACCTCTGCCGAAGAACGTCAGACAGGATTCACCAGTATGATGCGCCTTGCACTGGAAACTGCTGTGCAGTTATAAAAATTTAAAAAATTTTTCATCGCTTTAAGATTTCTTTAAGCTTTCCGGGGTATACTATAAGAGGATTAAGAAATTCCCCCCCTTAAGTTTTATCATGTGAGTTGAATTGATTTTTTTAATCCCCCAATTCCCCCCATTATTTTGATTTATTTCTTCATGAAAGCGATGGTTTCTCCCCATCGCTGCCTTTTTTTCAGGAGTGTGATTTTTTTGGAACAGAAACTCATTCAGCGAATTAACGAACTCGCCCGCAAATCCAAGGCCGAAGGCCTCACCAATGACGAGAAAAAAGAACAGGAACATCTGCGAAGTCAGTACCGCGCCGAATTCCGCAGAAATCTGACACAGCAGCTCGAACATACTTATATTATGGACGAAAACGGCAAGAAACATAAACTCGGCAAATAAAATAAACCCCCTTTCCAAACCGGAAAGGGGATTCTGTTCTGTCATGCAGTCCCAAATTTACAGCACAAACCCTCCGTTCACGCCCAGAATCTGACCCGTGATGAAGCCGGCCTTTTCACTGCATAAAAATACTGCCGCCTGTGCAATATCTTCCGGCGTTCCCAGGCGGTTCAGCGGCGTTTCTCCGGCAAGTTCCGACAATGTCTGCGCATCATAGCAATCCAGCATTCTGGTCTGAATCACTCCCGGCGCGATGCAGTTCACGCGAATGCCGCTTAGTCCCACTTCCTGCGCCAGTGCCTTTGTAAACCCTATCAGGGCCGCTTTCGAGGCGGAATAATCTACTTCACAAGATGCTCCTGCCTGTCCCCACATCGAACTGATATTCAGAATACAGCCCGATTTTCTGTGAACCATCGACGGCAAAAACAATCTGGTGCATTCGATTGCCCCCAGTACATTCACGGAAAACAGCTTTTGGCGCATTTCCGGGGAAATATCCGTCAGTAAACCGGATATACTCATCCCTGCATTGTTCACCAGTATATCAAGATGACCTGTTTCTTTCAAAACCTGACAGGTCATCTTTTCAATTTCTGAAATTTCTGATAAATCTGCCTGAACTGCCATGCCGTGCAGTGTTTCGGCAAGCTGTTCCGCCTGCGCCTGACTGTGATGATAATGCAGAACAGGAAAATATCCTTCCTGTGCAAATGCCTTTGCAATTGCCGAACCAATTCCGCCGCCTGCGCCGGTAATCAATACTGTTTTCATGCTTCTGCTTCTCCGTTTTTTCTGTCTAAAAAAGGCAGAGGCACAAATAATAAAATACAAATCACCGCACTCATCACGATTGTTGTCGGAAGTCCTGCTTCCAGGCCGAAATCACCGCCGTTGATGAAAGCCGAACCACTCAGCGACATCCGGAATACACTGTCGCCGGAATCAATTCCGCTGACAGGCAGACCGTAAAAATTGCCCTGCGAAAAATTCCAGATGCTGTGTATCGCACAGGCTCCCCACAGCGAATTTGTCCGGAGTACATAAAGCGAAATCATGACGGCATATAAAATCAGATTTATCAGCGCAAACAGCGAAAACCCTGCGTTCGCTCCGTGCATGATGCCGAAAAATAACGAGTTCAGGCCGATCGCCAGCCATACAGAATGATGCCGCATGACAGTCGTCATGAAATAGCCGCGGCAGATAACTTCCTCGCTCATGCCCTGAATGCCGTACCCCAGCAGTGTAATCAGCAGCATCCATGAAAATCCTGAATAGCCTTCAAACTGCAAGCCGCCGCACAGATATGTCAGTCCCACTACGGCAGAAAACATCAGAAAGCCAATGCCTAAGCCTGCAAGATACTGTATTCCTGCTTTTTCTTTCAAAAAACCCAGAGTCCGGAGCTTACGGCCTTCTATGACACGACAGAAAAATAATACCGTCAGTGTCCCCAGTCCGGTCGCCAGCAGCATGACATACGTCAGCGACGGATCCAGCAGCAAAGTATTTAATTTTTCCGTCATCATTTCAGTTGTCAGATTTCCCGTTTCGGCTATTTCCTGCCGTGCCCATTCCATCAGCCGCGGCATTACCCCGATCACCATGCCAAAGCTTTCGGCAATCTCTACCACCAGAAATACTGCCGCAAAAATCAAAATCTGCAATATAATATTCTTAGGTGTGCGAAATACTTCCGGTTCGCGGACAATGCCGTTCAGCGGATATTCCTGATAAATTTTCATATTTTCTTAATCTCCCGAATGATTTATAGCGATACTGCTGTCAGTATCATGGAAAGAAGAAATATCGCGCCGAAATATAATCCGCAGCAGCCAAGCACATTCCAGAAATTTGTGCCGCCTTCGGCTGAAAGCAGGGCTTTCCTGACTGTAAGCGTAGGCGAATTTTCACGGATTTTTCTGACAGATTTCAAAACAAACCGGAAATATAAATAATTCCCGAATAAACATAAAATAACCCGGAAAGCCATCAGGACGAAAAACAGGGGCGTTTGCAGCTGTTCAAACATCTGCTGGCGCGCTGTCAGAAATTCGGTCATTCTTTCAATTGTCTGCATTTCCATTCCCAGTGAAAGCATCGACTGGATATTTGCACTGTCCTGAAGGCTCGCCAGCATATTAAGAAACATATCCGGCAGCGAACAGAGCAGCCAGATCAGGCCGCTTAAAATTGTCATGAACCACATCTTGCGGTTTGCAAAATAAAAATACGGAAACAGAACACAGGGCAGATTAAATGAAATTTTTCTGTCCGTCTCTTTGAACCGCCGGAACAGGGGAATATAATACAGCGTATTGGTCTGCACAAAATTTGCCACATCCCCCAGCTTTTCGCCTTCTATCTCATAATCCGGCGACATGCCGCAGCACGGATCGGAAGACTGAAAATAATACTGCTGACCTTCCTGCATTCCCATAGAAGCAGTATTTTCTTCTGAAACGGCACTGCTTTCTGCCTCTTCATCCGGCCGGAACAGCGGCAGTCCGCAGGAAGCACAGGTCTGCGTTCCTGCAAAATTCACATAGCCACAGTGACTGCATTCAATCCCGCCCTGACTCCGCCGCTGTTCGTTCTGAACAGACTGCCAGCTTCCGCCGACGGCGTGAAGGGCTGTATTGATACAGCGGCCTTCTGTCTGATAACAGGCTCTGTGATACGGCGTACCGCAGTCCGGACATACGACAATTTCATCCTCATCCTGGAAAAAATTTCCACAGATAATGCACTGACTGCCAGTATATTTTCCCATACGTCATCTTCCTCTCTTATTTTATTTCTATCTCTATTTTAGCATATTTTTTCCGGAATAGCAAGTACTTTCACATAGTTTTCATGCAAGTGACAAATCAATATGCCCGGAGCTGACATCCGCACGGGTGCAGACAACTTCCAGTTCCTGACCAAGCCGGTATTCTTCCCCGTTTAAAATATTGCGGATATACCAGCCTTCTTCTGTCTCATATTCGCCGGCCGGCAGCTCATGCATATGCAGAAGCCCTTCTGCCATGTTATCCAGTGTCACATACATGCCGAATTCTGTAATACTGGTAATAATTCCGTGAAATACCTCGCCGACATGCGACTGCATATATTCTGCTGTGTAGCAGGCATCGGCTTCGCGTTCCAACTGAACTGCCCTTACTTCTGTATCTGACGAACGCTGTGCGGCATTCTCTGTAAATTTCTGATAACGCTTTGTCAGCCATTCCTGATCGGCTCCGTCCAGAAAATCACTCAGAATTCTGTGAACTGTCAGATCCGGATAACGCCTGATCGGAGAAGTAAAATGTGCATAATCTGCCAGCGCAAGGCCAAAATGCCCCAGCGGTTTTTCACTGTATTTTGCTTTTGCCATCGCACGGAGTGTCAGATTATTAATCACAGGATAGTAAACTTGATCCCTGGCATCATCCAGCAGTTTTTGAATATCCCGCGGCTGAATTTCTTCCGGATTGAGTAACAATTCCTGCTGATTCAGTTTCAGCATGATTTCTTTCAGACCGGCAATCCGTTCCGGAGAAGGATTCTCATGCACACGGTATACCAGCGGAATATGATTTTCTTTTGCCGTTCTGGCGGCGGCTTCGTTGGCACAGAGCATACAGGCTTCGATTATTCTTTCACTCCGGCCGCGCCGGATGGGTGCCAGACCTATGCACTGACCGTTTTCATCCAGCAGCAAGGCCGATTCTGTACTTTCCAGCTCCGGCGCACCGCGTAATTTCCGGCGGCGTTCCAATTGCTCTGTCAGTTCAGATAATAAAAACAGACTTTCCCGGACTTCCTGATATTTTTCCTCAAGCGCAGAACTGGCAGTATTTTCCAGAATCTGATTGCATTCTTCATAAACTCCTTTGACTCTGGAACAAATAACTGATTTTTCAAACCGCCAGCTTATCAGATCGCCTTCCGGAGAAATTTCCATTCTTGCCGAGAGAGTCAGACGGTTTTCCCCCGGATTCAGAGAACAAATTCCGTTGGAAAGCTGTTTCGGCAGCATGGGAATGACCTGATCGGCATAGTAAATGCTGGTTCCTCTGTGGAAGGCTTCTGCATCCAGCGGACTGTTAGGCCGTACATAATGCGAAACATCTGCAATATGCACACCAAGCAGATAATTTCCCGTCTCCAGATTTTTTTTAACAGAAACGGCATCGTCCATATCTTTTGTCTTTGCGCCGTCGATTGTGAAAATCACTTCGCCGCGCAAATCGGCTCTGCCCTGCATATCAAATTCCGTTACGCCTACGGCGGAGACTTTCACGGCTTCGCGCTGTACCTGCTCTGTGAATTCCACAGGAATATCCAGTTCTGCAATCCGGGCTTTCATGCAGTTTTCTGCGCTGTCCGCACTGCCAAAATTCAGAATAATCCTGACAATATGCTCCATATGCCGCTGGCCTCTGTAGATGACTTCGGCAAGCACTTTATCGCCGATTTTGTAGCCGCAGCTCTGCTTATAATCAATATGCAGGGGAGAACCTGCAATGTTCGACAGAAAACACAGGCCGTATTCTGTCGCGACAATCACGCCTGAAAGCCGTGCCTGCTGGGATTCTTCCAGAACAGAAACAATTTCGGCTTCCGGCGAACCTGTCCGGGATTCGATATTCCGGGCAAGCACTTTGTCTCCGGTCATGCTGCCAAGCAGATATTTTCCCGGCACGAAATACTCTGTGCCGTTCTCGTCCCGGATAAATCCGAAATTCCCGGCAAGCCTTACCGTTTCGGCTTTGAATGTCTCGTCCTGATTACACAGCTTATAATTCTGGCGCGATTCCAGAATTACGCCTTCTTTCAGAAGCTGTTCCACTGCGGCCTGATATGCGGCCGGATTTCTTTTGCTGTGGCATTTCTGTGCCAGTTCGTTCCGATTGAGCTGTTTCCGGGCAGTCATCTGTAAAAAAGTCTTGATTCTGCGGCTGTACTGTGCCTGTTCTTCGGGCTTGACAGCCTTATATTTCTTTTTCGGAGCCGATCTGGCTTCCGGAGATTTTTTTCTTTTCTCATGTTTGGGGTTGTGTCTGGCCATAGATATCCTCCTGATTTTTTCTCTATTGAAAAAACAGCCTCAAGCTTTGGACTTGAGGACTGCTGAAACTTGAAGTTCTTTCGCGCTGCATTATTCTCCGCTGCTGGTAAGTGTAGTAATCAAGGGCACAATGATATTCATCACAATCAGCACAATGAATGTAATAATGCCCAGAATTTTTGTCAGCTTGGCAAGTGCCGCATCGCGGGTATTGCCTTCGTTCTGTGCATAAAACGAATCGTTAGAGCCGCCGCCCAGTGCAGAGGTCATATTCTGCTGTGTTTTTTCGTCCTGCATTAAACATAAGATAATAATCAGCAGACACAGAAGCAGGATTACTGCGCCGCAGATAATTTCGTAAATTGCCATTTTCTCTTTCTCCTTTTTTGATTGCTAATCAGCGATATATATAATCCTATTATAGCACGGTTTACAGCACATGTCAAGTATTTTGCTGAATTTTTGTTTTTCTGTTCTTAAATGCTTGCCTTTTTCGGGAAAGTCTGCTATAATATAGAAGTATTATTTTTTTCAGAATATCAGAAAGAAGGTATTTCTCTTTGGATAAATATAAAAAGCTTGCTGCCAATACGCTGGTATTTGCTATCGGTTCGTTTGGTTCTAAAATTCTGCTGCTGCTGCTGACAAGATTATATACCCATCATATTCCGTCCGGCGATAACAGCACGAAATCCCTGCTGGAACAAACTGCAAATTTTATCATCCCGATTGTAACGCTCTCGATTGCAGAAGCTGTCATCCGGTATGGACTGGACAGAGATTATGATAATAAAGAAGTGTTTACTTCTGCCTGTATTGTGGAAGCTGTCGGACTGGCGGCCATGCTTGCGGCTTCGCCTTTGCTGAATTTTCTGCCCTATGCACACGGATATGTGATTCAATTATTATTATTTATTATTGCATCCTCTTTCCGACAGCTGAGTTCCCAGTTCGTCCGCGCAAGGGGTCTGGTGAAACTGTTCGCACTGGACGGCATTCTCGCTACACTGACCCTGTTCATCTTCAATATTTTATTTATCTCTGTGCTGCATATGGGCGTGAAAGGCTTTATGCTCTCCAGCATTCTGACCGATTTCTGCTCCGGGTGCTTCCTTTGGATTGTGGCGAAATTATGGAAATTCTTCCAGATTAAAAAATTCAATCCGGAAATGATGAAAACTATGCTCCGGTTTTCAATTCCTATGATTCCCACGGCTGTCCTCTGGATTATTACAGGATTTTCTGACAGAGTTTTTGTCAGATATATGACTTCTGCACAAAGTCCTGATGTCGGCGATGTGGCCGCCGGGGTCTATGATGCCGCCTCTAAAGTGCCGAATCTGATTTCTATGGTTTCGACAATCTTTTTTCAGGCCTGGAATATGTCCGCTATTACTGAAAATAACAGCAAGGACAGAGGAAAATTCTATCAGAAAATCTTCTCTGCTTATCAGTCAGTCATGTTCCTGGGTGCCGCTTTTATGATTGCCCTTGTTAAACCGCTTTCTGCAATCCTGATCGATTCCAGCACTGACCCTGCCTATGCAAGAGCTTTTGAATTTACGCCCATTCTGATTATCGGCGTTCTCATGATGAGCCTGAACCAGTTCCTGAGCAGTATCTATACCGCGACACAGAAAACAACACACAGTTTCTGGACAAGCCTGATTGCTGCTGTGACAAACCTGATCCTGAATGTCATCCTGATTTATCAATGGGGCGTTCAGGGGGCTGTTATCGCTACTTTTATGAGCTATTTTGTCTGCTATCTTGTCCGGATTGTCGATACCAGAAAATTAATCTATTTCAAAGTCAATCATCTGCATTTTACCAGCAATCTGATTGTACTGTTCGTCATGAGCATCGGGGCCATTACTGAACCGTTTTTCCTGATTCCTATGCAGATTGGCTTTCTGATTTTTATGATTCTTTTCAATCTTTCTGCGATTCTTCAAACTGTGATGAAAATTCTGAAACGCGGATAATCTATTTTTTACAGGAGGAATATCAATATGACTGTGACAATTGCTTCCAAAGCAGAGGAAATTTTTCTTTCTTCCAAAGAAACACAGATTCTCCGGCAGAGAATTCTGTTATTGCTTCTGAATCTGATAAAACAGGACTATCGGGATTTTTATACTAACTGCGCATGGGGCGTGCCGCTGTGGACGGCGGAACTGGTTGGCCTTCTGAAACAAAATAATCCCGAAATTGCGCTGCATCTCGCACTGCCCCATGAAAGACAGGACGTTATGTGGAAAGATTCCATGAAAAAACGCTACCTGAAAGTCAAGCTTCAGGCAGATACTGTCACTTATGTCTCCACCCCGGAAGATGGATTCAGTTTCCGGAAAACTGCCGAATTCATGACAAACCAAAGCGATTTGCTGCTGTTTTACGGCAATCAGGGATATTTTACCTATCCGTTCCGGAACAGAATGGATATTATCGAAATCCTCGCACGGAAAAAACATATCCCTATCCGCTATATCTGACAAAACAGACTGCCTCATCCCACAAGATGAGACAGCCTTTTTTTATCATTCTCAATCAGCCAAGCGTGATGATAATATCATTCTGTTCTTTCAGGTCAGAGGCTTTGATATAAGCACTTTCCTGCAATTTTCCGTTGACAGATACACTCTTGACACCGCTCTGTACATGATTCGGATTCTGTACATCGATATTCAGATGCTTGCCGCGGAAGTTCTTCTTCATCTTGAAGCCGTCCCATGCAGACGGAATCGAAGGCGAAACAGTAATGCCTTCTGCATCCGGACGAATGCCGCAGATGCCCTCTGTACAGCCGACCATCACAGTAGATGCCGTACCTGTCAGCCAGTGTACGTGTGAACGTCCTGCAAACGGTGAATGCTTTGCTTCTGTAAACTGACCGTGTACATACGGTTCCAGCACTCTGACTTCTGCTTTGTCGTTCAGCGTTGCCGGAGAGGATTCCAGGAAATATTCAAATGCTCTGTCACCATGACCCAGCAGTCCTTCTGCCAGAATCAGCCAGCCCTGCGACTGCGAGAAAATACCGCCGTTTTCTTTTGTATCCGCATTGAAAATATGCATCAGTGCGCCGTCAAAATAATGCTCTTTATAAGGCGGTTCCAGCAGCTTTGCGCCGTAAGGCGTGTTCAGAATCTCGTGTACACTGTTCATGGCCTTGTCAGCCTGATCGGCATTTGCAAATTTCGAGATAACAGACCAGCTCTGCGGATTCAGCCACATATTGGCCTCCGGGTCCTTCTTTGCGCCTACAATTACGCCGTCTTCACGGATGCCTCTGATGAATCTGTCCTCATCCCAGCATTTTTCCAGAGAATCGCCGAGTTTTTTCTGTACATCGTCAATATATTTAATATATTCCGTATCATTTCTGGATTCTGCCATATCTCTGATAACACTCATGGCATAATACAGCTGGAATGCCACAAATGTCGATTCGCCCTTTGCACCAAGCCGCAGACAGTCGTTCCAGTCGGCATGAAGTCCGGCCGGCATTGCATGATCGCCCATGTGCTCCATTGAGAATTTGATTGCTCTCTTAAGATGTTCATAAACTGTATCTTCTCCGCCGTTGGCATAGACAATTACTTCATCCAAAAATGCAGAGTTGCCGCTTTCTCCGATATATTTTACAATCGTCGGGAACAGCCATAAAGCATCATCCGCACGATAGGACGGATGTCCCGTTTCTTTGACATATTCCGGATCATCAGGCGTGTTTTCATGGCCGGCATTGTGATTGAATTTTACCAGAGGCAGGCCGCCGCCGTTATCTACCTGCGCACTCAGCATGAATCTGATTTTTTCGGCTGCCATTTCCGGATCCAGATGAATAATTCCCTGAATATCCTGCACCGTATCTCTGTAGCCATAGCCGTTTCTCAGTCCGCAGTATACAAAAGATGCTGCTCTCGACCAGATAAACGTGATAAAGCACTGGTAAGCATTCCAGACGTTCATCATATTATTAAATTCTTCCGAAGGCGTTTCTACCTCGAAATTAGCAAGCTTGCCGTGCCAGTAGGATTTTAATTCTTCCAGTTCGGCATCTACTTTGCCCGGCTGTTCGTATGCCTTCATGATTTCGGCAGATTCGGCATCGTTTTTCTGACCTAAGAAATAAATCAGTTCTTTTGTCTCGCCGGGTTCGATGATGATTTCCGTCCGGAGTGCGCCGCAGGCGTTGGAATTGAAGTTCATAGAATCATCGCACATGCCGTTTTCTACCATTACAGGATTGGAATATGTTCTGTAAGAACCAATGAACTTTTCCAGACTTCCGCAGCCATCCAGCACGTCCGCACCAACCATGCCGAAAAATCTTTCTCTGTGATTGGAACCGTCTTCCCATTTGCCGGAATTCTCGTTGATGTGCTGGAGAATCTTGTTGCCTTTGCGCTCGGTTCTGGTAATAAACAGCGTGTACTGCAAGTTTACCTGATCCTGTTCATAATTATTATCATTTGTGAATTCGATAAATCCAAAAACAGAAAGTCTTCTTGCTTTTGTATCCTGATTTGTGATTTTCGTTCTCCAGACTTCATAAGTCTGGCCGGAAGGTACATAGTAAGTCGTTTCTGTGCTGATTCCGGAATAATCGCTTGTCATGACCGAATACGCTGTGCCGTGACGGCAGACAGATTTATATTCCGAAAGCGGCTTGCCGACAGGCTGCCATGTCGCTGACCAGTAATCTTTTGAATCCATATCACGCAGATAAATATATCTGCCCGGCAGTGCCATCATCGAATTGAACCGGAAACGCGCAATTCTGCCGTTCGCACCCGACTGTACAAAACTGTAGCCGGCCGCATTGTTGGAAATAATTGCACCATATTCCGGCGAACCCAGATAGTTTACCCACGGTGCAGGCGTATCGGGACGAGTGATTACATATTCTTTGTTTTTCAGATCAAAATGTCCGTACTGCATAGTGTTCCTCCTTAGGGAATATTTTTATATTTTTATTGTATCATAATATTCACAGTTTTGCAAGTAGTTTTCCGAAAATTTTATCTGCCGGGGAAATAATTTTTCCCTACGTAAGTGACAACATCTTCTGTGACAACAAAACCAATCACATCGCCCCAGTCGCCCTCGCCCTGAATGATATAAGATGCTTTGGAAGCATCCCCCGGAATGCTGACTAGCATAGCTTTATTTCAATCCACGTTACACCCTATTCTGTCTTTCAAGTGTAACGAATTTTGTCATTTTCACAAACTTAATGGCACACTAAAAATTTTACATGCTGAATGTTTTGTCAGCACAACCAACAATTTTTACTTTTATCAAGATGCGAATTATTTATATGATAACATATTTTTAGATTTTTGTCAACGATTAAGGACAAATCTGATTTTATTATAGCTTAACTCCAATCTTCGTAAGAATATTCTGCTCCGGCATAGACCGGAATACTGTCTCTGATGATAACCTCGAAATATTCGCCCCAGTCACCTTCCCCCTGTATAACATAAGAAATTCTATGTTTCGGATAGCCGATTTCAAGCGAACCAAATCCACAGTAATTCAGAATATCTGTGGGCTTTTTGAGTTCCGGAAGGTCAAAATCTTCACAGTCCCGTTTTACATAGGCAATAATTTTCTGACAGATGTCATTTATTACAGATTCCGGAAGAGCGTTGAAATGCTGAATGCATTCTTCCGCATAGTTCAGAAACGATTTGTCTTTGATATACACTGTAAATTCGTCTCCGCCCATGTCGTCTTTGAAATAACTGCTCCTGAAACTGCCCTCTCCGATGCCGTCGGGAGCGTATCTGAATTTTATCATAAATTAGCACCAGCTTTCCGGATTCAGATAATCCGTTCCGATATAAATGATTTTATTATCCTTCCATACAATGCCGATAACTTCTTCCCAATCGCCCTCTCCTTCGAGAATCATGGTATTATCCTGACAGATATATAAAGTAGTAAACCAGCAGGATTCAAGAATATCTTCCGGGTTTTCGAGTTCCGGAAGTTCAAAATCTTCATTTTCTCCGCCCAGTTTGGCAAGTCTGACAATGCCTTTGCAGATTTCCTGAATACTTTCTTCCGGCAGAGCGTTGAATGCATTCACAGCCTGATTAACATATTCATCATCAACAGGGCATTCGGCAGAAATAAATAATTCCTGCTGATTGTCTTCATTCCGGAAGAATTCACTGTGAAAGATGCCTTCCCAGCCGTATTGTTGTTTGTTCAGCCATTGAATCATAAATTTTCCTCTCCTAAAGCAGTGATCAGCTGCTGAAATAATAGTTCATCTGTGATAATCAGCACAAGCCTGTCCCGCGCCCTTGTCAGTGCCTGATACAGCATGTGCATCGACAGAAAATCAGGATTTTCCTTTGCACAAAGTTTCTGATTTCTGTCATAATAAAACGTCCCGTCCAGAATCATCATGACATGATCGAATTCCTGGCCGATTACTGCGTTGCAGGAATCCAGAGAAATAAACTGATAACGGCCGTTCCGCGGCAGACGGTAATAATCTAAAAAATTATCCGTTTCCAGCCCGTTCCCTGCGTAGCAAATACGAATATGATCTGATAGTTCCGCCTGAATCTGCGCCGGAATATGATAATTCAGATTATGCAGTTTCCGGATAAAATGCATGATTTCTGCATTCGTCCGGATGGTATTCTTCAGCGTGTAAATCTTGTCACAATGACGATATGCCCATTCTGCAACATGCTGATTCTCTTCCTGAACGCTGAGAGTCTGCCGGGAATCAAACGAAATAAATGCCGATTTTTTGCTTTTCCGGATTTCATCATGAATCTGCATCATCAATCCGGCATAGACACGCTGTGTTTCGTCTGTGAAAATATACGGGTACGCTTTCAGAAAATCAGAAAGATTTTCCTGATTCTGTAAATCTTTCGGCCGGAGAATATCCAGATTTGAAATTTCATGTGCAATGGCCGATAATCCTACGGGCAGTTCCGAGGCACAATGAATCATCAGCACGGGCTTTTCCTGTGCAAGTTCTCTGGCGATGTCATAAAGCATCAGCGTTTTGCCGGTTCCGGCTTCTCCGGTCAGGCCAAGCATCACGGAAGCAGAACGCATTGTTTCAAGAATTTCTTTTTTCTTCTCTTCCTGATCATGCGTCAGAAAATAAGAGTGTTCCAGAAATTTCCGGGCATGATTCAGCGGTGAAACAAGATATTCCGACGGCCGGAACAAGCTTTCAATCTCCTGAATATACTCCCCGAAAAAATGCTTCACTGCACGGACAATTTCAGAAAAATCAATTTCAGTAAATTCGCCGTTTTCCGTCATGTGATAGCACTGCATCGAATCCGTCACGACAGTATATAAAAATAATTCCCGTTCTAATACAGAAAGATAATGCCGGTTTTTCCGGAGCTGATTCCGGATTTTTTCCCGTGCCTGCTCCGGCGTGTAAGAATTCAGCGTACTTTTGAGTTCGATATTCAGACAGGCTTTCTGATTGATTTTTAATAAATCAAATTCTTTTCCAAACCGGAAACTCGCTGAAAGTACAAAACCATCCATTTCCGAGACGGCCACCCCGTGAGAGTAAAGCGCATCGGCAAGAATTTTCATAGAAATCATCTCATTAGTTCTGACTTTGACCGCAAAATTTCCGCTTCTGTAGCGCAGCAGGGAAATAAAAGCTGCCGGATTCGTACAGCGCGTGATCTGATAAAAATTAACAGGCTGATTCATGACAGCATCCCTCGCTTTCCCAGAATATTTCCAGTATCACTGCGACAAATTCAGCCCCCATGCTTGCACAAGGGGGCTGGAATGCTTATATCTGTGCGGAATAGTTCGGAGCTTCTTTGGTGATATAAATATCATGCGGATGGGATTCTTTCAGACCCGCTCCCGTAATCCGGATGAACTGTGCTTTTTCCCACAGTTCCGGGATGGTCGGGCATCCGCAGTAACCCATGCCGGCACGTATGCCGCCGATCAGCTGGAATACCGTATCGGCAAGTGCACCCTTGTAAGGCACGCGGCCTTCGACACCTTCCGGCACAAGCTTCTTTGCGCCTTCCTGGAAATATCTGTCTGTCGAACCTGCTGCCATAGCTCCAAGGCTTCCCATGCCTCTGTATACTTTGAACTGTCTGCCCTGATAAATTTCCGTCTCGCCGGGAGCTTCTTCGCATCCGGCAAGCAGACTGCCGAGCATGACACAGTCGGCACCGGCTGCCAGTGCCTTGACGATATCGCCGGAATATTTAATACCGCCGTCGGCAATCACAGGAATATCATATTTCTTTGCCACACAGGCAACATCGTAAACCGCTGTAATCTGCGGAACGCCGATTCCGGCAACGACTCTTGTCGTACAGATGGAACCGGGGCCGATTCCCACTTTCAGACAGTCCGCACCGGCCTGAATCAGTTCTTCGGCAGCGGCGGCAGTCGCAATGTTTCCGGCAATGACCGGTGTATCCGGGAATTCTGCCTTTAATTTCTTCAGAGCATTGATAATATTCGCACTGTGGCCGTGTGCAGAATCCAGTACCAGCACGTCTACCTGTGCTTCGATTAACGCTCTGGCGCGTTCCAGCATATTGGCTGTCACGCCGATGCCTGCGCCGCAAAGCAGACGGCCTCTGGCATCTCTTGCAGAATTCGGGAATTTTACAGATTTTTCAATATCCTTGATTGTAATCAGGCCTTTCAGAATGCCGTTATCGTCTACAATCGGAAGCTTTTCAATCTTGTTTTTTCTAAGAATTTCCTGTGCCTGTTCCAGTGTTGTGCCGACAGGAGCAGTAATCAGATTATCTTTTGTCATGACATCGGCAATTTTAGTATTAAAATCTGTCAGAAAGCGCATATCGCGGTTTGTGATAATGCCGACAAGCTTGTTTTTGCCGTCTACAATCGGCACGCCGGAGATTCTGAATTTGCCCATTAATGCATCAGCATCGGCAACCAGTCTGTCAGCGGTAAGAGAAAACGGGTCTACAATTACGCCGTTTTCAGAACGCTTTACTTTATCGACTTCGTTTGCCTGCTGTTCGATAGACATATTCTTGTGAATGATGCCAATACCGCCCTCTCTGGCGATGGCAATGGCCATCCTTGCATCAGTGACAGTATCCATAGCAGCTGTCAGGATGGGCGTATTGAGTTTGATAGTTGCTGTCAGTCTGGTTTCGAGAGAAACCATATTAGGTGTGACATCAGATTTTGCCGGAATTAACAGGACATCGTCAAATGTCAGGCCTTCTTTCTGGAATTTGTTATTTTCATTCATTTCCATCATCCTCTCTCCTGAAAAAATTTTAAAAATATTTATTTGAGATATTATTACTATGATACTCTTTTTTTCGCAAAAAGTCAAGGGTTTGGACAAAAAGCGGCAGACAGAATTTTAAATGAAATTTCCGGTTGATATTTATTGATTTTTCACAAGAAACGGCTTTTTATGAATTTTTTAAATTTTTTTTGAAAAAACACTTGACAAATCTGCTGACTTGTGCTATAATAAATACTGTCGTCAGGCAAGAGACGATACAGCAGAGAAATGCTGGTGTAGCTCAGTTGGTAGAGCAGCTGATTTGTAATCAGCAGGTCGGGGGGTCAAGTCCGTCCACCAGCTCCATTTTTTCGGACGGTTAAAAATAAATATGGGAGAGTTC
>DFJS01000004.1 GCA_002373165.1 Ruminococcus sp. UBA3665 | reverse complement strand
CTATAAATGAGCATTTCAACAATGGATTTGACAAAATGCACGAAAAGGGATTCAGCAGACTAAAGCAAGAAAAGCAGATTTATCCTTTGAAGAAACAGCAATATCATAAAAATGAGAATACTGTTCTTTTTTGATTTGAAGTGTTATCATTTTGAATCCTGATAAAAAACAGAAATGAGCATCTTTCAGACAGGCAATCAGATAAGCGAGTTCCAGCAGAAACCATACTCTTTGAATTGCTTTGGCAGAGCGAATCTGACATTTTGCAAAAGCAAATGTATTCTTTACAGTTCTGAAAAAGACTTCAATTTCCCACCGCTGCGCATAAAAAGCAAGAATTTCCTCGTCAGATAGAGAAACATCAGTGCTGATAAATGCTCTGAGTGCTCTTTCTTTTCCGAATGCACTGACAGGGTAAGTCAGAAGAACTGCTGCATTTTCAATGCCATTGAGTTTGCCTTCATAACGGAGAACCAGATATGTTCTGCCTTTCACTGTAACAGGGTGAAAAAGCTCTCTGCATTCTGCTTCTTTCAGTTTTTCAGCAAAATCATGCACATTCATTTTTGCTCCATAAGGATAAATGCAGCGGTTTGTTTTTAATGCGCCGATTGTATAAAACCCTTTTGCCGCAAAAGCATCCATCAATGCTCCGCTGACATACCAGCAGTCACAAAGCAGGTAAGATTTGTGCGGAGGAACAGGAAGCTCCTGTGCAATTTGTTTTACAATTTCAATTTTAGAAATGGTTTTATCATATAAAATAATAGCATAAGGCAGAGTGATACCATTGCAGGAAAGCAGGATACAGACTGCCTGATGTCCGTAATCTGCTTTTCCTTTTAAATGTGAATAATGAAAATATGCCGATTCTATCGGATGTTCTGCTTCAGATGATGGAATCGTCTTTGAGACAATGGTATCATCCACAATACAAAGCACAGGCTTTCCGCTTCTTTTGGATTCTTCATAAATCCTTGTGACAGTTTCCCGTCTGATGCCGCAGGAAAGCGGCATTTCATCCCATGCTTCACTGCGCAGAAAACGGGAGATACTGGTGCGGTGATAATCGCTGTATTGCTCCAAGTCTACTGTTTTTCCACGATAATCAGGACTGAACATTGCCAGAAGAATGGATGAAATATAATTCCGTTCCGTTTCTGTCAAAACTGCATACAGATGATTTTCTTTTAAACTATTGCAAATTGTTTCAGAATGGTGTATACTAATATTCATAGGACAGCCGCTCCTTTGAGTTGATGTGTTTCGCAATTACATTATAACTCTTTTGGAGTCGGATGTCTTTATTTTTTGTGCATTTTTTTCAGCTGCTCATTTATAGTAATATAGAAAATAAGGCTAAGAAAGGATTTTTTCAGAAATGCAGAAATTACTAGTTTTTTTGAAGCCCTATCGGCTGGAACTGATTCTGGGGCCGTTTTTCAAACTGCTGGAAGCTGTATTTGAACTGATTGTTCCGGTCGTCATGGCGAAAATTATCGATTACGGCATTGCCAATCGGGACGAGCCGTATATTTTCAGAATGTGCGGACTGATTGTCCTGCTGGGCATCTGCGGACTGACATTCGCGCTGACCTGTCAGTATTTCGCCGCAAGATGCGCATTCCGCTACGGGGCTGATCTTCGCAAAGCATTGTATGAACATATCAACCGGCTTTCAGAGACAGAAATCGATCAGCTGGGAACTTCTACACTGATTAACAGAATTACAAACGATGTCACAGCTTCACAGTCCGGCGTGAATATGTTCATCCGGCTTGCTTCAAGAGCACCGTTTCTGGTAATCGGCGCAATTGTGATGGTACTGGTAATCGATGCCAGATTAGCTCTGATTTTTCTGCTGATTGCTCCGGTAGTGGGCGTGCTGTTATATTTCGTCATGCACAGGACAATCCCGTTATATACGCAGAATCAGAAAAAACTGGATGTCATTGCACGGCATACAGGAGAAAATCTGGACGGCATCCGGGTCATCAGAGCATTTGCCCGGCAGAAACAGGAAGTCCGGACATTTCAGGACGAATGCGCCGAACTCGAACAAAGCATGATTGCTGTCGGCAGAATTTCGGCTGTGCTGAATCCTCTGACATTCATGATTATGAATCTCGGCATTGTGGCAGTCTTATGGTTCGGCGGCGTGCACGTCGATACAGGGCGGCTCAGTCAGGGCGATCTGACGGCATTCACGAATTATATGACGCAGATTCTGCTTGCTATGATTGCAATGGCAAATCTGATTGTTGTTCTTACCAAGGCGCAGGCATCTTCTTTAAGAGTCGCCGAAATTCTGGAAACGGAATCTTCCATGAAAGACGGCACGGAACTTCCGGAAGTGCCGGAATCCGGCGAAGTTCTTGCGTTTGAACATGTAAGTTTTTCCTATGCCGGAGCAGGTGACAGTGCACTGGAAGATATCAGTTTCCGGCTGAGTAAAGGCCAGACACTCGGCATCATCGGGGGGACGGGTTCGGGAAAATCCACGCTGGCAAGCCTGATTTCCCGGAGTTATGATGCTTCACAGGGCGAAATCCGTGTGTTCGGGAAAAATATCCGGCAGTATCAGTTAAAAGCTCTGCACAGAAAAATCGGCTGTGTTCCGCAGAAAGCGGTATTATTCACCGGAACAGTCAGGGAAAATCTCCGGCTGGCAGATGAAACTGTTTCTGAAACAGATATGCTTCAGGCAATCGAGATTGCTCAGGCCGATTTTGTGAAACAGCTGCAATATCAGCTGGATACTCATCTGGTGCAGGGCGGAAGAAATCTTTCCGGCGGACAGAAACAGCGGCTTACAATTGCAAGGGCACTCGCCGGAAAACCGGATATCTTAATTCTTGATGACAGTATGAGTGCGCTGGATTATGCAACAGATGCCAGATTAAGACAGGCTCTGAAAACACAGTGTGCCAGAATGACAAAAATTATTATTTCACAGAGAGCGACTTCACTGATGCACGCCGATCTGATTCTTGTGCTGGATGACGGAATCTGTGTCGGTCAGGGCACACATGAAAATCTGATGCAGAACTGTGAAATCTATCAGGAAATTTATCATTCACAAATGCAGTCAGGAGGGCAGTCATGAAACAGACGATTTTAAGAATTCTGCATTATTGCCGTGCCTACTGGCTGTATCTGGTGCTGACGATTCTGTGTACACTGATCGGGATTTCGCTTTCACTGATTGTTCCCGTCATGATCGGAAAAGCTGTGGATTATGCCGTCGGCGTGAATCAAGTAAATTTCGGCGGACTGGGAAAAACTGTGCTGACTCTGGGAATTCTGGTGCTGATCAGCAGTTTGTTTCAGTTTCTGGAAAGTTTATGCATCAACCGGCTGGCATTCGGCACAGTCAAAAATCTGCGCTCGGAACTGACCGCAAAACTGGAAGAAATGCCCGTTTCGTACATCGACGGCAACGCCAGAGGCGATATGATGGCAAGAGTTATTTCAGATATTGAAATTCTTTCAGACGGCCTATTGCAGGGCTTTGCCCAGCTGTTCACAGGAATTGTGACAATTCTGGGAACGTTGATTTTTATGCTGACAATCAATATCAAGATTACTGTCATTGTTGTTCTGATGACTCCGCTGTCACTGATTGCCGCCGCAAAGATTACATCGCTTTCACACAGTGCATTTCAGCGGCAGTCAGAACTGAGAGGCAATATCGGCGCATTGACGGAAGAACTTGTCGGCAGTCAGAAACTTGTCAAGGCGTTTGCCTATGAAGAACGCGCCGAAGCAAGATTTGCTGCCATTAATCAGGAACTCTGCGAAGCCGGGCGCAAAGCGACGTTTTTCTCTTCTGTCAGCAATCCGACAACACGCTTTGTCAACGGGCTGATTTATGCCGCAGTCGGCACAGTCGGCGCATTGGGCACAATCGGAGCTCTTCCCTGGGTCGGAACAATGACAGTCGGCAGTCTGGCAAGCTTTCTGGCGTTCTCAAATCAATATACAAAGCCGTTTAATGAAATTTCCGGCGTGGTTGCCGAATTGCAGAACGCTGTTTCCTGTGCACAGAGAGTGTTTCAGGTGCTGGATACGCCGTCCGAACCGGATGACAGTTCCTGTGAAATATTGGAATCCTGTCAGGGCAGACTGGAATTCAGGGATGTATCATTTTCCTATCTGCCGGAAAAACCGCTGATTCAGCATTTCAGCATGAAGACGCAGCACGGGCAGAAAATCGCCATTGTAGGGCCTACTGGGTGCGGCAAATCGACAATTATTAATCTGCTTCTGCGGTTCTATGAAGTGCAGGAAGGGGAAATTCTGCTCGACGGCCGGAGTACAAAAGAATTCACCCGCGACAGTCTGCGCAGTCAGTTCGGCATGGTATTGCAGGAAACCTGGATTTTTACAGGAACTGTCGCCGAAAATATCGCTTACGGCAAACCGGGGGCTTCACGGGAAGAAATTATACAGGCCGCCAGAGCTGCCCATGCACACGGGTTTATCAAGCGTCTTCCGGAAGGCTATGATACTGTCATTTCAGATACTTCCGGCTTGTCACAGGGTCAGAAACAGCTGCTGTGCATCGCCCGGATTATGCTGACAAATCCGCCTATGCTGATTCTGGATGAAGCAACCAGCAGCATCGACCTGCGGACAGAACACAGAATTCAAAAAGCTTTTGAAACACTCATGCAGGGAAAAACCAGTTTTGTCATTGCACACCGTCTGTCTACAATCCGGAATGCCGATCTGATTCTTGTTATGTGTGAAGGAAATATTCTGGAACAGGGGACGCATGACGAACTGATTGCCGAAGATGGTTTTTATGCGGAATTATATCGCTCGCAGTTTGCCGGATAACTGCAAAAAATTGAATTTCGCTATTGCATTCCGGAAATATTTATGCTATAATAGAAAAGATATGAAATCACAACAGTTTGAAAAGGAGACTGAAACGCTTATGGAAACAGTAGGTAACGCTTTATTCCCCATCCGGCTGGGAATGCATATTGTGCTGGGAATGCTGGCACTGCTGGTATTCGGATTACAGTTTATCCGGTACAGGAAAAGTCATCATCTTGTGCTGGCAATTGCTCTGCCGTGTACGCTTCTGCCGTATCTGGTAAACAGCATAAATTTCTTTTACGGCATTGGTGTTGCTGAATTTGCTGCCCTGATTCTGTCGCTGATTCTGTCACTCACAGTGGACAGAAAGAAAAATCCGGAGCCTGCACCGCAGACGGAAACAGAACAAGAGGAGAATCAGGTATGAAAATTGTAATTCCCGACGGCGATACGCTCGCCCTGCCGGATATGAAACAGCATATTCTTGAAATTTTCTCGAAATATGGAGAAGTCATCTGCAACGGGACAACCCGTCCGGAAGAAGTCGCCGAAAAAATAGGCGATGCCGATGCGGTACTCTGCAATAAAACGCCTGTCACGGAAGATGTCATGGAACAGTGCAAAAATCTGAAATATATCGGACTGTTTGCAACCGGGTATAATAATATTGATATTCCGGCGGCGAATAAAAGACAGATTACCGTCTGCAATGCCGGGGAATATTCTACTCATGCAGTAGTACAGCATACGTTTGCGTTATTATTCGCACTTGCCGGAAATCTGATGCAGTATCATACGGCTGTTGCCTCCGGCGAATGGGAACGCAGTCCCGTTTTTTCTTATTTTCCGTACCCCGTGCATGAATTATATCAAAAAACATTCGGAATTATCGGCTTCGGCAGTATCGGCCGACATGTCGCCAAGGCCGCGGATGCCTTCGGGATGCATGTGCTCGTCAATACCCGGACAAAACCAGAAGCCTGTGAGTTTGAACTCGTCTCACAGGAAGAAATTTTCCGGAATTCAGATGTCGTCAGCATACATTGTCCGCTGACGGAACAGACAAAAAATATGATATGCAGAGAAAATCTGAACCTGATGAAATCTTCTGCCTATCTGATCAATACGGCCAGAGGCGGCATTGTAAAAGAACAGGATCTTGCCGATGCCCTCAATCAGGGAAAAATCGCCGGAGCCGGACTGGATGTTCTGGTGCAGGAGCCTATGAATCCGGATACGCCCCTGAAATCTGCCCGCAATTGTCTGATTACGCCGCATATTGCATGGTCAGCTGTCGAAACACGTGAAAGATTATTGCAGATTGTTGCCGGAAATCTGGAGGCTTATCTTTCCGGCACCCCTGTCAATCAGGTAAATTAACAGAAAGCAGGATTTGATTCTATGATAGATTTGAGAAATAAAAAAAGAATTGTGATTAAATTAGGCACTTCTACACTGGCACATAAAACAGGAAAATTAAATATCCGCCGCATGACAAATCTGACCAGAGTGCTGGCCGATCTTCAGAATGCCGGGCATGAGATTATTTTAGTCTCTTCCGGCGCAGTCGGCCTGGGAGTCGGCAAGCTGAATCTGAAAGAACGCCCTAAGGATACGCCTTCCAAACAGGCCGCCGCGGCCGTCGGACAGTGCGAACTGATGCATATCTATGACGAAATGTTCGCCAAGTACAGCGTCACAGTCGCACAGATTCTGCTGACAAAAACTATCATCAGTTCTCCGGACAGAGTCCAAAACGTCCGCAATGCCATTGATGCCCTCGCCGAACTGGGCGTGATTCCTATTGTGAATGAAAACGATACTGTCGCTATCGACGAACTGGAACTCGAAATCGGCGAAAATGATTCGCTTTCTGCTATTGTCGCTTCCATTGCCGGCGCAGAAGCCCTGATTATTTTATCCGATATCGACGGGCTGTATTCTGAGGACCCTCACAGAAATCAGGATGCCGAAATTATTTCTGTTGTGGAAAAAATTGACGAGCATATTGAAGAAATCGCCGGAGGAGCAGGCAGTAAACTGGGTTCCGGCGGTATGGCGACAAAAATCAATGCCGCTAAAATTGCCACTTCTGCCGGAGTGGATATGATTATCATGAACGGCAGAAATCCGGAGGATTTATACAGATTATTCGACGGCGAAGAAATCGGAACTTATTTTCCGGCTGCCAAATAAAAAATTATGATTCAGAAAGGGGAATTTATTATGAATTATATGGAAGAATTAGGCCAGAAAGCAAAAACGGCAAGCTATGCCGCCGCTTCTGCCGGAACTGTCCTGAAAAATCAGGCACTGACAGCAATTTCACAAGCTCTGGTTCAGAATACTGATAAAATTCTGGAAGCCAATCAGATTGATATGAAACATGCTGCCGAAAATAATATGACTCCTGCCATGCAGGACAGACTGAAACTCACAAAAGAACGCATTCAGGCAATTGCCAATGCTGTCATGAAAGTAGTCGCTCTGGAAGATCCCGTCGGGGAAGAAGTCAGAGGCTGGCTCCGTCCCAACGGTCTGCGGATTCGTCAGGTGCGTGTGCCGCTGGGCGTAATCGGCATTATTTTTGAATCCCGTCCGAATGTGACAGTTGATGCCGCTGTACTCTGCCTGAAAGCCGGAAATGCTGTGATTCTGCGCGGCGGCAAAGAAGCTGTGCATTCTAATCTCTGCCTGGTGCAGGTGATGCAGCAGGCTCTGGCAAGTGTCGGCCTGCCGGAAGATCTGGTGCAGCTTGTCAGAAAAACCGACCGGGAAACTGCTGCGGATATGATGAAGTTAAACGGCTATCTGGACGTTCTGATTCCCAGAGGCGGCGCGGGACTGATTCAGGCCGTTGTCAAGCAGGCAACTGTCCCCGTTATCGAAACAGGGGCCGGAAACTGCCATGTCTATATTGATGATTCTGCTGTGCCGGAAATGGCCGTTGCCATCGCCGATAATGCCAAAACACAGCGGCCTTCTGTCTGCAATGCGATTGAAACGCTTCTGGTGCACCGGAATATTGCAGAAAGCATTCTGCCGGAAATTAAAAAAGCATTCGACAGGCATAATGTCATTCTTCACGGCTGTGAGGAAACAAAACGTATCCTCGGCGACTGTGTCATCCCCGTCACGGAAGAAGATTATTTCAAAGAATACGGCAATTATGAAATTGCTGTCCGTGTGGTGGATTCTGTCGAAGAAGCTGTGGAACATATCCGGAATTACAGCACCAGTCATTCAGAATCTATTATAACACAGAATATGAATCATGCGGAATATTTCCTGAATCATGTGAATTCTGCCGCCGTATATGTCAACGCCTCGACAAGATTTACCGACGGCGAAGAGTTCGGCTTTGGTGCAGAAATCGGCATTTCTACCCAGAAGCTCCACGCAAGAGGCCCTATGGGACTGCTCGCGCTGACAACAACACAGTACAGAATTACAGGAAACGGACAAGTCCGGGGTTAAAAATAATTTATGAAACAGGATATTCACGATCTGCTCCGGAATTTAGTAGAAGATTCTGAACTTCCGCCTTCTCCGGAAGTGGCCGTCAGTGATGCATCACGCCGGAAAGTCGATGCCATTGTAGAAAAAATGAATCAGGAACAGCAGGATGCCCGGACTATGCCAAAACCTGTCTATGACCGGCCGCCTTCCAGAAAACGTCCGCCTGTTGCTGCGCCGGACCCTGTCAGCCATTTTTCAGAAGAGCCTTCTCAGAATCCCGTTGTCCGGATGCATGACAGACTGCTCCAGGATGCCCTCCCTCAGCCGGATGCCGACAGAAAACCTACACAGAAATCCGGCAAAAAAAATGAAAAATCCAGACAGAAAAAGCAGAAAAAAAATTCTGCCGAATCTGCGCCGAAGAAAAATTTCCATATCGAAATCAAGGACGAACTGCCCCCGGATATCCCCAGAGATACCACAGTCGCCGACAGACTGAAACAGGAAAAGCTTCAGGCGGTACTCGCCGCAACGCCGCCCCGTACTCCGGAACAGCTCCGGCAGGAAAAAGTGAAAAAACGCGCTGCGCAGATCAAAAAACAAATGCAGCTGCATAAAGAAGCTCCTCAGCTGCCCGCTTCTGAACCGGAAGAACCTATTCCGGCATGGGAAGAAAAATTATCTGAATTTTCTGAAATAGCAGAAACGGAAAATTCTGAACAGCTGCGCTTCCTGAAAGAAACAGAGTCTCCCGGAATTCCGGCACTTTCAGAAATTCCGGAAATCCCGGAGATTTCCGGAGAAGATGCCGGACTGGAACAGTTTTCAGAATCGCTCGGCGAAGTCGAAACAGATTCTCCGGAAATACAGAATGCCGAATCCAGACCTGCCGGAAAACCAAAGAAAAAATCCGGCAAAAACAAGAAAAAAAAGAAACAGAAAAAATCTGCCGGAAAAGGGCTGATTGGCAGAATTTCTTCTTTCTGGGAAAAAGTATTCACAAAAGATACTTCCGGCCTGAAAGAACAGCAGGAAGCTCCTGACAGCATTCCGGCCGCATCCGGGCCGGATTCTGAAGAACAGGTGTTTTATCATCCGCCCGAAAAAATTACAGAAGTACAGATGCATTCCGGCCCGGAACCGCAGAATCTGCAAAAGCCAAACCTGGATTTTACGCCGACAGCATCGTTTGAAACTGTTACGATGCCCGCGGTCAAGCCAAAAACCAAAAAGAAAGTATCCGTTTCTAAAAGAAAGAAAACTATTTCATAAAATCAGGAGGATTTATGCTATGAAAATTTTGGTTGCCGGATTGGGATTAATCGGCGGCTCGCTCTGCAAGGCCATTCATGCCTATACAGATCATGCCGTCTACGGCTGGAACAGAACTAAGGCTGTCGCCGAAAAGGCACTCGCCGAACATGCTGTTGACGGCATCGCCGGGGATGACTGCTCCGGCTTTGATCTGATTATTACATCGCTTTATCCGGAGCTGACAAGAAAATGGGTCAGAAATCATGTGCAGACAATGCAGAAAAATGCCATTGTTCTGGATGTTACCGGCGTGAAGACAGATCTTCCGCAGGAAATGACAGAACTTTGCCGGCAGTATGATGTGCATTATCTCAGCACACACCCCATGGCCGGAAAAGAACGCGCCGGTTTTGATGTTTCGGATGAAAATCTCTTTCAGGGTTCGAATTTCATCATGGTTCCCGTTCAGGAAACGCCAAAAGCTGTCATTGCTCAGGTGCAGAATTTTGCCCATCAGATCGGTTTCCGGAAGTTTGTCATCACAACTCCGGAAATGCACGACAGAATGATTGCCTATACTTCCCAGCTGGCACATGTTGTATCCAGTTCCTATGTGCAAAGCCCGGAAATTCAGTTCGAGAGCGGCTTTTCCGGCGGAAGCTTCCAGGATATGACACGCATCGCCACAATGAACGAGGATATGTGGGCAGATCTTTTCATGGAAAATCAGGAAAGCCTGCTGCATGAACTGAATATTTTAATCAGCCATTTGCAGGAATATCAGAAAGCTTTGTCAGAAAACGACCGCGATGCTGTCTATGCACTGATCCGTGACGGCAGACTCCGGAAAGAACAGAATCTGCAAAACAGGAGAAATTCTCCGGCCGTCATCGATCTGACCAGAAATGAGGATAAATCATGAGTAAAAATAAAGCAAAAACTATTACTGCTGCTGTCATTGCAGTTCTGGCAGTGCTATTTCTTGCCGGAAATGCCGCGACTGTCGTTCCGGCAGGCCATACGGGCGTAATTGTCACACTCGGTCAGGTTTCGCAGAATGTCCTGAGTGAAGGTTTTCACTTCAAAGCTCCGTTTGTTCAGACAGTGCAGAATATTTCAAATAAAATTCAGGTCTATGAAGCTCCGGCTTCCGCAGTCTCGAAAGACTTGCAGACCGTCAGCAGTACCATTGCTGTCAATTACAGACTGGTCTCGAACATGTCCGCCCAGATGTATCAGAACGTCGGCACGGATTATCAGACTGTCCTGATTACGCCCGTCGTGCAGGAATGCATGAAGGCCGCTACTGCGAAATATACTGCCGAAGAACTCATCACGAAAAGAACCGCCGTCGGCGACGAAGTCAAGACCGAACTGGATAACAAACTCAATGATTACGGCATTTATATCGAAAAATTCAATATTGTGAATTTCGATTTTTCTGCCGAATTCAATGCCGCCATCGAGGCAAAACAGGTCGCCGAACAGAATCTCATCAAGACCCAGACGGAACAGAAACAGCAGATTGTCATCGCCGAAGCCGAGGCCAAAAAGAAGGTCATCGCTGCCAATGCCGAAGCCGAAGCCATCCGCGCTAAGGCCGAAGCACAGGCCGATGCCAATAAAAAAATAGAAGAATCGCTTTCCAACAAAGTTCTGATGTATAATCAGATTGATAAATGGGACGGCGTGATGCCAAAAGTCACCAGCGGCGGCAATGGCAGTCTCATGATTGAAATTCCTGTTGAGGAAAATAATTCTTCTTATATCTCGGAAGAAGGTCAGTGATGATGCCCGGATATATCAAAAGCGATTTCATGGAGATTTCTCTGTTCGGCAGAATGGCCTATATTTTCATCTGTCTGGAGGAATATCTCCGGGAACAGAACGAACCGGAAGAAAAATGGAAGATTGTTCTTGATTTTCTCTGGTCGTTCTCTGAACAGAAATCTATCGATGATTATTTTTATGCATTGACAGAACATATTCCGGAATGCGTTCTGGAATTTGAAGTTTATAGCAGCAGCTGGGACTATGTCAACGAAGAAAAATTTTATGCTCTGTATGAATTATATCAGTCCTGCCCGTTTCTGAAAGATGTGGAATTTTTTCTGGAATCCGCACATGAGATTATCGGCTATAACATGTGCGGCGGCGTGCAGCCGCCGGAATGGTGTTCGCTCGAAATGATGGAAAAAGAAGTTCTGCCGTTTGTCAGAGAACATCTGGATTATATTCCGGAAATTTCCGGGTTTTCAGTATTTTCCGTTTCGCCGGAAGACTGCTGGAATATGAACCACACCAAAGAAGAAATCAATCTGAAATTTGTGAAGGCAAATCATGCAGAATCCTGATTTTACAGGAGTTTCCATCGCCGGAAGAATCGCCTATGCCAATTGCTGTATCGAAGAATATCTTCACGAACAGGGCGAATCACTTGAAAACTGGAAATTCCTGCTGAATCTGCTCCGTTCGCTGCCGGAATCGGAATCCCTGCGGGCATACTGGGTGATTCTTACAGACAGGCTTCCGGAAGTGATTCTGAGTTATGATGCCTGGCATCCGGAAGATTGGACAGGTCAGAGAGAGTTCGGGAACGAAGTCACAGAAGAAGAATTCTATATGCTTCATAAGCTGTATTCTGAAAGCCCTCTGACAGAATTTATCAATCAGGCTGTATGGCATATCACGAACATGGCCGGACAGGAAACAGACGGCAGTCACCAAGAAGCTGAAATCATCATGAACCGGGACTTGATGCCGCTGTTCCTGAAAAATCTGAAAAAGTTACCGGATATTTGTATTTTAAATCATCTGAAGGAGAATCATTATGAGTAATATTTTTGAAATCAACAAACAAAGAATCGATGCCAGAATTCAAAAAGGCCTCGAAGTTCTGAAACAGCAATATACACTCAAAGAACGCAGTGTTCCGGAAGAATTCAAAACTCTGAAAATTCAGAACATGATATTTGAAATTCAGCAGTTTGAAATCGAAAATGTCGGAAATCTGCTGGTCATGAAATGCAAAGATTCTGTTCAGATGCAGATGGATACATTTACGCTGATGCCCTATTTCAAGAATCTGCCGCTGTTTACTACGGATTATATGTATGCCGGCGAACGCAGAAGCTACCTGAACGAAATCTACAGCCTGGTAGAATATCAGGATGCCTTATATCTCAGCTATATTGAAAAATTCAAGCAGAATAAGGCAAAACATGATGCTCTGCCGGATATGCCCGTCAAGCCCTGCTGGTATGATGACATCCGCCCGACATATACGGCCAAAATCACAGCTCCCGATGCCGATGAGGAAAATTTGCAAATCTTCCTGGATAATCTGAACACGTTCATCGAAATGGAACAGAATACCCCTGTCCTCGCCGATAAGCAGGCTTATCAGAAAAAATGGCAGCATAACAAGGCCTATTCTGACAGACTTGTGGACGAGGGCGGCATTTCTACGGATGTCTTCAAAGCCGCACTGGGTGCGGAAAAAACAAAGAAATTTTTCAGTCAGGTATTTTTCGCTCCCGATCTGTATCAAAAATAATTTTCAAATTTTTTTGAAAAAACTCTTGACAAATTTTTTGAAATATGCTATAATAATAAAGTCGTGAAAAACGTATTCTAAAGACAGCCGGTGAAGCAATTCATAATTCCGGCCGAGGAGTGCTGTTTGAAATCTGGTTTTTATCAGGATTTTTCTGCTCCTCTGCGTTTTCAAGAGGAGCTTTTTTGTATCCTCATGCGGCGTATTATTTCTGCGGAGGTGAATGTAAATGCCAAGTGCAAAGGTTCTCGAAACCAAACAGGCCAGAGTAAACGAATTATCTGAACTGCTCAAGAGCAGCGTTTCTGTTGTTCTCGTGGATTATAAGGGCATTACTGTAGAACAGGATACTGCTCTGAGAAGAAATCTGCGTGAAGCAAATGTCAAGTATTTCGTTGAAAAGAATACGCTCCTGAAAAGAGCTTTCAATGCAAACGGAGTAACGGATTTTGATGATATTCTGAACGGCACAACTGCAATTGCAGTTTCTGCGGAAGATCAGACAGCTCCGGCTCGTATTCTGGGCGAATTTGCCGAAAAGTCCGAAACTTTCAAGCTGAAAGCAGGTTCTGTAGAAGGCGAATTCTATGACGAAGCTAAAATTATGGCTCTGTCCAAAATTCCGTCCAAGGATGTACTGCTCGCACAGCTGGTTGGCTCTCTCCAGGGTCCGATTCAGAAACTGGCTGCTCTGTTGCAGGCTGTTGTGGACAAAAACGGCGAAGCTGCATAAAATTTGCGGCACAGCAATCACAAATTAAGATTATTTTAAAATTATTGAAAAGGAGTTTTTTATCATGGCATCTGAAAAGACACAGAAATTTATTGAAGATATCAAAGCTCTCTCCGTTCTGGAACTGGCAGAACTGGTAGAAGCTATCCAGGAAGAATTCGGCGTAACAGCAGCCGTTGCATCTGCTCCCGCAGCAAGCGGCGCAGCTCCGGCAGAAGAAAAGACTGAATTCGATGTTGTTCTCGCATCCTTTGGCGACAAGAAGATGGGCGTTATCAAGGCTGTTAAGGATATCCTCGGCCTCGGCCTGAAAGAAGCTAAGGAAGTTGTAGAAGGCGCACCGAAGGCTCTGAAGGAAGGCGTTTCCAAGGCAGAAGCTGAAGAACTCAAGGCTAAGCTGGAAGAAGCAGGCGCAACAATCGAAATCAAGTAAGTTTTACTTACAAGGATATAAAAAGCGGAGACGAAAGCCGTCTCCGCTTTTTTGCATTACCAAGCCATTACATGTGTCAGCACAATCAGGGCTGTTCCCGGAACGCCCAGAAGAGAGCTTGTCAGCAGGTTTGTTGTGCACAGTGTCGGCGCAAATCCTGCCGCTTCTCCGTAAAAATGCAGCAGCAGCAGCGATGTCAGCCCTGTCACGCCCCCAAGCAGAAACGTCCGCACAGGCTTCTGCCTTTTTATGTAGAAGCAGATAAAAATCAGAATGCCCGTCCCCCAGAGCATCCAGTAAAGATAATTTCTGAAAAAATCCATAATGTTTGCTCCTTTACAGCAGAATATAGGCAATTGCCAGCAGAAGTTCAATTTCTGCGCCTTCTTTGTAGAGAAGATATAATAATGCCAGAAGCCCCAGCTTTTCGCCGTCCCAGCTTGTCAGCAGATTGTGCAGTTCCTGAGAAAGATGCAGATTCTGCAATAAATCCTGTTCCTGTCCGCCGGAAGCCGGAGGCCTGGACGGCGGAACAGGCACCGGCGGCGGAGGCGGCGGCACAGCGCGCCGCTGCATCTCACGCGAACGCCGGATTGCATCCTGCCGCATTGCATCAAAATTCTGCTGTGGAGCCTGTGCCATACCCTGTCACCTCTGTATTATAATAAATTCCGGAGCATTCCGGATTCTTGAAGCTGTTTCCAGATATGCCAGATTTTCAGCATTCTGACAGCTTTATCCAGTCGCTGCTGTCTTGGCTGTCCCAGATGCGGCCGGAGTGCCAGCAGCAGTGCAGTATTTTTGTCATCTTCCTGCTGACGGAATAATTCTCCGGCTTTCAGAAGCATTCCGGGGTCGATGGCAAGCCCGGCATCCGGCGCAGGGGCTTCCTGCTGTGCAGGCGTGTCAAACTCTCCGGATTTGAACATCTGCGCCAGTTCCGAAATCTGTTTCATACTCTCCGGATCTGAGAGCAGTTCCTGCATCCTGCCCAGCAGATTTTCCATTACTTGCCGCCTGTCAGCTTCTGATAAAGAGCTTTTGCCTGCGGCGTACTCATGATTTTATCCACCATCTGCGGATTTTTCACTGCCTGCTGGAATTTTCCGGCTTCGGCAGGACTCATGTTCCGGATAGCACTGTCAAATTTGCCCGATTCCAGTTCTTTGCGGAGCTGTTCCGGCGGAACGCCCAGCTTCTGGCTGACAACCTGCAATAATCCGTTCAGATTCTGAATATCAGAAGGATTCATAAAAAAACACCTTTCTTTCAAAAAAATCTTTCTGCAAAACTGTATTGTAATTTCTGACAGTTTGTGTTATAATAAAATAGATTACCGAAGTTCTTGAATCAAGGAGGTCTGCGCTTTGAAAATTATTGTACTTTCTGATACGCACGGCAATTATAAGGCACTGTCATCTCTTGTGTTTCAGCACGAAGATGCAGATATATTTATTCATCTTGGCGACGGGGAACGGGAACTGTATCAGCTGTTTAATTATTATCCGTGGACAGAACAGAAATTCCACTGCCTGAAAGGCAACTGCGATTACGGTCAGGATGTCAGGATATTCCGGACACTGGTACTCGATCTGCCTTACGGTCATAAGATTTTTGCGGCACACGGGGATTATTTTCAGGTCAAGTTCAGCACGGCAAGAATCGCCCACGAGGCAAGACAGAATCAGGCTGATATTGTCCTTTACGGACATACCCATGTCAGCGACTGCCGCTATGAGGACGGCTTATACATCATCAATCCGGGAAGCCTCAGCATTCCGCGCGACGGCAAACAGCCAAGCTATGTGCTTCTGGATGTTTCCGAAAAAGGCGTTCTGCCAAATCTGGTCTTTCTGTAATTGCCGTACGGTATACTATATGCAGATATGTGAAAAAAATTTCCGTTCCGGAGATGATATTTTTTGAAAAAATCTAACAGTGAAAACTATGCGCTGTCTTTTTGGCTGGGATTCGGGAGTTTGCTGCTGATTCTGATTCCGCTGCTGGTGATGGATAAAGGATATTTTATTTATTACGGCGATTTTGTCTCACAGCAGCTGCCGTTTTATTACCATGCCAATGAAGTGGTCCGGAGCGGCGGCCTGCTTGGATGGGACTGGCAGACAGATCTGGGGAGCAGTTTTCTGGGGTCGTATGCCTTTTATCTGACGGGCAGTCCGTTTTTCTGGATTTCTGTGCTTCTGCCGGAACAATGGGTATTATATGCCGTTCCCTGGCTGCTGTGCCTGAAGCACGGGCTGGCCTCTTTGACGGCCTATGCCTATATCCGGCGGTTTGTGAAATCTCCGGATGCCGCTGTCATCGGGGGATTGCTGTATGCATTTTCCGGCTTTCAGTTATTTAATTTATTTTTCAATCATTTTCAGGATGTCACGGCATTCTTTCCGCTGATGCTGATTTCGATGGAAGAATTGATTAATCAAGAACGGAAAGGCTTCTTTGCGGCAAGCGTTGCGCTGATGGCCGTGCTGAATTATTTCTTTTTTGCCGGGCAGGCAGTTTTTGTGATTTTATATTTTCTGCTGCGCTGCCGCTGTCCGGATTTTCATGTCACATGGAAGAAATTCTTTGCTCTGGCAATAGAAGCTGTTCTGGGTGTGAGCATTTCCTGTGCCGTACTGCTTCCGGCGGCACTGGCCGTGATAATGAATAACAGAGTTTCGGAATATCTGTTCGGGCAGGATATGATATTATATTCTGACCGGACCAGAATCATCCGGATTATTCAGAGTTTCTTCATGATTCCGGATCCTCCGGCAAGAACAAACCTGTTCCAGAGTCAGTATGCCAAATGGGCATCTATCGGGGGATATCTGCCGCTGTTCTCGATGGCCGGGGTGATTGCGTTCATGCAGAAACAGAAAAAGCACTGGGCTGCCCGGATGGTGATTCTCTGCATAATTTGTGCATTTGTTCCCGTGCTGAACAGTATGTTTTATATGCTGAATGCATCTTACTATGCCAGATGGTATTATATGCCTGTTCTGATTATGGCCATGATGACGGCGTATGCTCTGGATGCTTATCAAATTGACTGGAACGGCGGCATGAAAGTCTGTGCGGTGATGCTGGGGATATTTGGCGTGATTTCTCTTTTGCCCGTCAAGGAAGAAGAGAAAATTAAATTTTTCAGTTTTACGCTGATTCCCGTTTATTTTTATATCGGACTGGGAGTCAGTGTGCTGTGCTGGTTCGGAGCATGGTATATTCTGAAACTCCGGAAACAGAAAAAGCCGTTTCTGGAAAAAGCTGTGATTCTTACAGCGGCCGCCTGTATCGCCTGTACGGGCGTGATTGTCTATTTCGGAAAGGCCATCGGCACAAACGGAAAAGAATTTATTCAAAAGGCAATCCGGGGAAAAGAGAATATCAGCATTTCTTATGATTCTGATGAAGCAGATTATTTCCGGACAGATATTTCGGAAGATTATGATAATTATCCCATGTTCTGGGGACTGTCCAGCATGAGATGCTTTCAGAGTGTCGTCAGCCCGTCTATTATGGATTTTTATCAGAGTATCGGCGTGACAAGAGATGTTGCTTCCCGCGCCGAACCGGAACATTATACGCTCCGGGGGTTGTTTTCTGTAAAATATTATTTTGATAAAATACAGGAAAATTCTGATGATTCAGAAGAAGCAGAAGCTCTGGATATCCCCGGCTTTGTGTATCAGAAATCTGAAAACGGATTTGATATCTATCAGAACGAAGCTTTTATTCCCATGGGATTTGCCTATGATCAGTTTGTCACAGAAGAGACAATGCAGGAAAAACAGGACTCCGTCCGGGAAAGAATGCTGATTCATGCCCTGATACTGAACACGATGCAGGCCGAGGAATATCAGGATATTCTGACAGAAATTAAAAATCCGTCTTCTGTTTCTCTCAGCAAGCAGGATTATCTGAAAGCCTGTGAAGCACGCAGGGCTGAGGCCTGTTATCATTTTTCCCACGATGCCAAAGGCTTTTCGGCAGAAATCAATCTGGAACAGCCCAGACTTGTCTTTTTCAGTGTGCCGTATGATGACGGCTGGTCAGCAGAAGTCAACGGAAAAAAAGCAAAAATCGAAAATGTCAGCGGCGGCTTTATGGCCGTGCTGTGCGAGGCCGGAACCAGTCAGATTCGGTTTTCCTATCAGCTTCCCGGACTGAAAGCCGGCATCTGCATCACGCTGGCCGGAGTACTGCTGCTGCTGTGCTATCTGCTGGCCGGAACAAGATTTTTCACGGATCCGCCCCATTCCGGAGAATATGACTATTCTTCCAGAGTCAGGGCATCCGATGCCTATATTGAATATTTAACAAATTTTCAAAATTCTGAAAGGAGTATGTATTCCCATGAAAACAGATCATCTGAATGAAACAACACTGGAAAGCCAGCTGATTTTTGAGGGCAGAATTCTGCATGTAGAAAAAGACAAAGTTCAGCTGGAGGACGGTTCGCAGGCGTTCCGGGAGGTGGTGCGCCATCCCGGCGGCGTGTGTATTCTGGCACTGACAGACCAGGAAGAAGTGCTTTTTGTCCGTCAGTTCCGCTATCCGCACAGCACCGTGACAATGGAAATTCCTGCCGGAAAACTCGAATACGGCGAAAATCCCGAAGAATGCGGCAAACGCGAACTGCTGGAAGAATGCGGCTGTACTGCGGATGAATTTACCTATCTGGGAAAACTTTTTCCCACTCCTGCTTATTGCAGTGAGGTCATTCACATGTATCTTGCCAAAGGTCTGCATTACGGCAGCCAGAGCCTGGATTCTGACGAATTTCTGGATGTCGAGAAAATTCCGTTTGACAAGGCTGTCCGTCTGGTGCTTTCCGATGCTGTGCCGGATTCCAAAACACAGATTGCTGTGCTGAGATATGCAGCGTTCAAAGCCGGATATCAGCAGGCATAAAAAGACGGGAACGCTTTTCACGTTCCCGCATAAAATAATAAAGTGCGTTTAAGATTCTCTGTTCTGGTTACTCATTCTGTTCTTCAATTTCTGTCAGGGCGAGGTGATTCTGGTATGCCTCCAGAATTTTCTCTTCAATCATTTTTCTTGCTTCCGGCTGGATGGGGTGTACAATGTCGCGGAAGACTCCGTTTTCGTCTCTTCTGCTGGGCATGGCAATGAATAATCTGGAATCGCCCTGCACAACTTTGATGTCATGGACGGCAAGCATATTGTCTAATGTAATTGAGATGACTGCGCGCAAGCGTCCTTCTGTGATCAGTTTTCTGATTTTGATGTCTGTGATTTCCATAATATTTATTAACCTCCTTAATCATGGAACACTGCTTTCTGAAAAATTAGATTTTAGTTTTTTAGAATAGAGTTTTCTGTCCCGGATATACTAGCAGGGAAGAATTGACAATTGTAACCAAAAAGCAGTATAAGAATAGTATAAACGCAATATATGAACTAAATAAGAAGAAATTAGGTGTATTTTATGAACAAATCAATTTTAGACGAAAAAAAGCATATCCATTTTATTGGAATCGGCGGAAGCGGTATGTATCCGCTGGCACAGATCCTGCATTCCAAAGGATTTTACCTGACAGGATCGGATAATAACGAGACAGATACGCTCCAGGCTGTGCGGAATATGGGAATTCCTGTCATGTTCGGACAGCGTGCGGAAAATATCGAGGGTGCTGACCTGATTGTGCATACAGCGGCTATCATGGCAGACAATCCGGAACTGATTGCTGCAAGGGCTTCCGGCGTACCTGTTCTGGAACGCAGTGAATTGCTGGGCATCGTCAGCAGCTGGTACCGGAATGCAGTCTGTGTTTCCGGCACACACGGCAAGACAACGACAACTTCTATGCTGGCACAGATTCTCCATGATGCCGGAGTCGATCTTTCTGCTTTCATCGGCGGCAAGCTCCCCTGCATCGGCGGCAGCGGCTGTGCAGGCTCCAGCGATATCTTTGTCTGCGAATCCTGCGAATTTGTCGATACGTTCCTGAAACTCTACCCGGATACTGCTGTGATTTTAAATATCGATGCCGATCATCTGGATTATTTCAAGACAGTAGATAATATTATCAGATCTTTCCATAAATTCTGCGAACTGACTTCCAGAACAGTTATTTATAACGGCGATGATGCCAATACCTGCAAGGCCGTAGAAGGCATTACCGGAAAAGAAATGATCTCCTTCGGCTATGGCGAAAAGAACTGCTACCGCGCTGTCAGTCCGGAACATCTTGGCGGACAGATGCGCTATACTGTTCTGAAAAACGGAAAAGAACTCGGAAAAATTCAGATTCATGTTCCCGGCGAACATAATATTTTGAATTCCCTGGCAGCTGTGGCGGCCTGCGATCATATCGGAATCCCTTTCCAGCAGATTCAGAACGGCCTGACTGCATTCAGCGGCGCGGGCAGAAGATTTGAAATCAAAGGCGAGGTAAACGGCGTAACCATCGCGGATGATTATGCCCATCATCCCACGGAACTGACTGCGACTCTGAAAGCCGCCAAAGAAATGCCTTACAGGAGAGTCTGGGCAGTATTCCAGCCGTTTACGTTCTCCCGGACAGTCCAGCATCTTCAGGAATTCGCCGATGCCCTCAGCATTGCCGATTTCGCCGTGCTGACAGACATCATGGGTTCGCGCGAAAAAAATACCTGGAATATCTATACCCGGAATCTGGCCGAAATTATGAACCCGGAAACGACAGTCTGGTTCCCCCAGGACGAAACCGCAGAATATACCGATCAGCGCAAATATCAGAATTTTGAACAAGTCTGCCGGTATGTTGTCAGCCATGTACAGCCCGGCGATCTGGTGCTGACAATGGGCTGCGGCGATATCAACAAAGTTGCTAAAATGATTCTGGAAAAATTGCAGGAGGCACAGGCATGAGTCAGCAGAAAGCAGAAGCAGTTCTGAATTTTATTCAGGAGTATATCACACAGAATCAGATTGCGCCTTCTGTGCGCGAAATCTGTACAGGGCTGGGCATCCGTTCGACTTCTACCGTACACCGCTATCTGCACAGATTGCAGGAAGAAGGCAAATTGCAGATGCCCTCCGGAAAAAAACGCGCCGTGTTTGTCACAGTCTCCAGAAAAGAAGGCATTCCCGTCATTGCACAGGTAAAGCCGGAAACGGCTCTGCTGGATGAGGAAAATATTCAGTATTACGAAACGCCGTTTTCTGCACAGGATGCCGGAAATTCTCTGTTTGCATTTTTCCTGACAAGAGATCTGCCGGAAAACGGCCTGCGGAAAGGCGATATGCTGATTGCCCGCACAGGACAGCTCCCCGGAAAGCCGGCTGTCATCCTGAATCAGGACGGTATGCCGGAAATCGCTTCCGGCGAACCGCCTGCGGACTGTTCCGTCGTGGGAACAGTGACTTCTATCATACGAAAATTCTGAATCAACAGGAGATGATTTTTTATGATGAATAAAGTAAAAGTCGTAATCTGCGGCAAAGATTATGTCATGCAGACTGCCGAGGCTCCTAACTATGTGTACGGCCTTGCCAGAACTCTGGAAACAAAAATTACAGATTCTATGGATAAGCTCGGCGTATCGCAGTATAATGCGGCAATCATGGCCGCGCTGTCCGCTCTGGATGACCTGAACAAGGCTAATAAGCATCTGGAAGAACTGACAGACCAGACTAAAAATTATGTTGACGAAGCCGGCCGCGCCAGAATGGAACGGGATGCCGCACTCAAAGAACTTGAAGTACTGCGGTCAAAAAATCAGGAGCTGGAAAATTCCCTGAAATTAAAAAAACTGGCAGAAAGTATTAAAAACAATGGCAAATCCTGAAATTCTGGCTCCTGCCGGCAGCATGGAAACACTGACTGCCGCTCTGCGGTGCGGCGCAGATGCCGTCTATGTCGGAGCAAAGGCATATTCTGCCCGGAGCAGTGCCGTCAATTTCAGCCTGGAAGAACTCGCCCAGGCCGCCGCGCTCTGCCATCTGCATAATGCAAAAATACATCTTGCTGTGAACACACTCCTGACAGACCGGGAACTGCCCGATTTTCAGGAATTTATACAAAAAGCCGCCCGTGCCGGAATCGATGCCTGCATTGTTCAGGATCTGGGTGTGCTGACTCTGCTCCGGAATCTGCTTCCGGATATGCCGCTTCATGCTTCCACGCAGATGAGTATTCATACGCCGGAAGGTGCTTTGCAGGCAAAAAAGCTCGGATGCTGCCGTGTAGTCGCAGCGCGTGAGTTATCCTGTCAGGAACTGGAAAAAATATGCCGTCTGCCTGTCGAAACAGAAGTTTTCGTGCATGGTGCGCTGTGTATGTCCGTCTCCGGACAGTGCAGTTTCTCGTCCGTAGTGGGCGGCAGAAGTGCCAACCGCGGACAGTGTGCCCAGGCCTGCCGCCTGCCGTGGAACACTCCTTCCGGAAGCAATCCGGCGGCACTTTCGCTGAAAGACCTCAGTCTTGTCGAACATGTTCGGGAACTGTCGAAAATTGGCGTGGATTCGTTCAAAATCGAAGGCCGCATGAAACGCCCGGAATATGTTGCGGCGGCAGTCACGGCTCTGCGGATGGCACTTGCCGGCGAACAGCCCGATCTGGAAACGCTTCAGGCAGCATTTTCCCGGAACGGCTTTACAGACGGCTATTTCACAGGAAACAGGAAAAATATGTTCGGTTTTCGCCGGAAAGAAGATGTGCTTGCCGGACAGAAGGTTTTTAAAGAAATTCAGATAAGCTATCAGAAAGAACGTCCTGTTGCCGGGCTGGATTTCTCCATGCAGCTGGAGGCCGGAAAACCGGCTCTGCTGACCGTCTCCGACACGGAACAGCATACTGTCACAGTTTCCGGCGAAATTCCTGAAAAGGCTCTCAGAAGCCCTCTGACGGCGGAATCGCTCCGGAAAAGTATGCAGAAACTGGGAGATACTGTCTATACTTGTCAGAAAGTCAGTTTGCAGAATCCGGATGCGCTGATTCTGTCGGCATCTCAGTGCAATGCCATGAGACGAGCCGCTGTCGAAGCCGTCAGTGCAGAAAGAATCCGGAGCAGTACGCCTGTCTATATAATCAAAAAAAGAAATTTCCCGGAACTTCCGGAAAAATCAAATCTGTCCGTCCGGAACAGAATACACATCCGGCATCTTTCACAGAGCACTGCTGTTTCCGGGGAAATACTCTGTCTGCCTGTTCCGCTTGCCATGCAGTGCCGTCCGGAATTGTCGTTTTATGCCGAAGCTCCCAGAATTATCCGGGATGAGAAAATTTATATTCAGAATCTGGAAAATTTATATCAGAACGGCTGGCGGCATTTGATTTGTCATAATCTTGCAGATATTAGAATCGGAAACAGAATCGGTTTTGTCCTGCACGGCGGCTTCGGCCTGAACTGTACAAATGCAGTGACAGCCTGTTCTCTGCTGGAGCAGGGCTTGCAGGATGTCATGCTTTCTTATGAACTTTCTGCCGGAAGTCTGAATACGCTCGCTGGAAAAATAACTGCCGGGGCGTTTGTCTATGGCCGTCTGCCGATGATGCTCTTCCGGCTCTGCCCCATCCGGGCACAGGACGGCTGTCACAGAAAAAATTGCTTCCTGACTGACCGGACAGGAAGAAAATTCCCTCTGCTGTGCAGTCAGAAGCTGGATTATATCGAAATGCTGAATGCTGAAACGCTCTGGATTGCTGATAAAATCAATCTATTTTCTGCACTGGCATACCGTGATTTTTATCTGACGGACGAAACGCCGGAGCAGATCAGAAAAATTTTGCAGGAATATCAGAAATTTTCTGGTATCATTCCGGAAAACCGGACAAATGGCCTGTATCTGAAAGGAGGTCTGAACTGATGCAGTTATATTTTAAAAAATTACGGGAAAATGCCATGCTTCCCACAAGAGCAACGGCTTTCAGTGCCGGGGCGGATTTATATGCCTGTCTGGATGCCCCTGTCATCATCCGGCCGGGAGAAACTGTCATGATTCCGTTCGGGATTGCCTGTCAGCCGTCCGATCCGGAATGTGTGATTCTGGTGTTTCCGCGTTCGGGGCTGGCCTCGAAAAACGGCATTACCCTGGCGAATGCTGTGGGTGTGGTGGACAGCGATTACCGCGGCGAATGGAAAGCTCCTGTGCATAACATCAGTCAGCAGGAGTTTGTCATCGAACACGGCATGAGAATCGCCCAGGCAGTCGTCATGCCCGTGCACTTTCCGGAAATTCTGGAGACAGACATGCTCGATGCTACCAGCCGCGGGACATCCGGCTTCGGCTCCAGCGGAATCAAATAATTTATTTTAATCATAAAAAGGAGAATCTGCAATGAAACAAGGACTTCTGATGTTTGCTGTCCTGCTTGCTTCTGTTGTCATCGGCAGCCTGATCGGCGATTTTTCAAGAGGCGTTTCCAGTATGGAATGGCTGGGAAAAATATTCGATGTCGGAATTGATGCGTTTACCCTGAATCTGAAAATTTTTCAGATTACGCTCGGATTCCGGGTGCATGTGTGTGTGTCGGAAATTCTGATGATTATCGTCGGCCTGATCTGCTATCCCAAACTGAAAGGCGCACTGGGACTGTGAAAAAATTCTGTCCGGATACATAAAAAAATCCGGAAAAAGCTTGTTTTCTGATGAAAGTCATGTTATAATAAAAACAGAGATAGATTTTTTGGAACAAAAGGAGAAGAAAACATGTTTACAAAAGATATTGGCATTGATCTTGGTACAGCAAATACGCTGGTGTATATGCGCGGCAAAGGCATTGTTCTGCGCGAACCTTCTGTTGTGGCTGTGAATACCCGTACAGAAAAAGCACGTTATGTCGGCAAGGATGCAAAACAGGTCATCGGCAGAACCCCCGGTTCGATTGTGGCCGTGCGGCCGCTCCGGGAAGGCGTGATTGCAGATTTTGACCTGACTGTCACCATGCTTCAGGAATTTATCCGGAAAGCTATGAAAGGCTATATGTTTACCAAAGCAAGAGTGACTATCTGCATTCCGTCCGGCGTTACGCCCGTGGAAAGAAATGCTGTCCGCGAAGTGACAGAAAGTGCCGGAGTCCGTCAGGTATTTATCATAGAAGAACCTATGGCCGCCGCCATCGGCGCAGGCCTGCCTACTACTGAACCCACTGGAAGCATGATTGTCGATATCGGCGGCGGCACCAGCGAAGTCGCCGTCATCTCTATGGGCGGCATTGTGGCCTCCCGGTCAGTCAAGTGCGCCGGCGATGCGTTCGATGCTGCAATTATGAACTATGTCAAGAAAAAATATAATTTATTAATCGGCGAACGCACTGCCGAAAATGTCAAGCTGACAATCGGTTCGGCATTTCCCAGCGAAAATGAAGACAGCATGGAAATCAAAGGCCGGAATCTGCTTAACGGCCTGCCGGAAAATGTAACGGTTTCTTCTGCCGAAATCCGGGATGCTATGGTCGAACCGCTTTCCCGTGTGCTGGATGCCATCAAGACAACTCTGGAAGAAACTCCCCCGGAACTTTCTGCTGATATTATCGATCAGGGAATTACTCTTGCCGGCGGCGGCGCACTGCTCCGGGGTCTGGATAAGCTGATCAGCAGAGAAACAGGCATTCCTGTCTATATTGCAGAATATCCCCTGGACTGCGTCGCCGAAGGCGCAGGAAAAGTCCTGGAAAATATGGATAAATATCAGGATACACTTGTGGAATATCTGAAATATTATGAGAAATAACAGGAAAGAGGAGAGGTTATGCTGAATTTCCTGAAAAGCGGAAAATGTAAAGTTGTTCTGTGGGTGCTGGCATTGCTGATCGGACTGATTCTGTATGCGGTTTTTGTCGGGGGATATACGGTCAGCAGCATCGGATTTTTTAAAATGCTCGCCGCGCCGTTCCAGAAGGCTTCCAATGCAATTTCCCAGCATGTGGAATACGGTCTGGATTTGTACCGCAGTGCCGAAAATTATTATGAAGAAAACCGCGCTCTGAGAGAAGAAATCAGTTCTCTGCATACCGAGCTTGCCGATTATCAGGCCGCCAAAGAAGAACTTGAACGGCTTCAGGCTTTTATCGGCATTAAGGAAAAACATCAGGATTATGCCATGACATCGCCGTTTGATGTGACCGGTTATCTGACAAATAACCCGTTCTGTGCATTTACTATCGACGGCGGTTCAGAAGACGGGGTTGCATTATATGATCCTGTCGTCAGCGATATGGGGCTTGTCGGCGTAATTACCGAACTGGGCGCACATACTGCCACGGTTACGACAATTCTTTCTCCGGAGCTTTCTGTTTCGGCCGGAACAAGAAATTCCAGAGAGCGCGGCGTGCTGACCGGCACTGTTTCACTTGCGGCAGACGGCCTTTGCAAATTGCAGTATCTGGAAAAAGATACAAATCTGCAAAAAAACAGAATTATCCTCACAACCGGAGAAAACGGCCTGTTTCCGGCAGGTTATGTCATCGGCTATGTACGGGATGTGGCTATGGATGATACCGGGCTGACTGCCTATGCGGCAGTGGAGCCTGCTTCGGATTTGAAAAATCTGAGTCTTGTTGTTGTGATTACAGATTTCAGCGGAAAGGCAGAAAACAACAATGAATAAATTTCAGAAATCAAATTATGTATTTTTGCAGTTCATGCAGTGGATTTTGTTTGCATTGATTGTATTTTTGTGTTTTCTGGCCGAAACATCAGGCAGTTATCTCAAGCCGCTGCTGCTGATTCCTGTTTCGCTGTGCATTGCCTCGCATACAGGAGAGCTTTCTGCCATGGCGGCAGGTGCAGTCTGCGGTCTGCTGCTGGATCTGGCCTGCGGCAAACTGCCCGGCTTCAATGCCGTAATTCTTGTAATCTGTTCCGTGCTTGTGTCTCTGCTGTATCGTTATATACTGAAACAAAAGCTGGTTAATATGCTGTTTCTGACCGCAGTGTGTGCGTTCTTGCAGGGCGGGCTGGATTATGTGCTGTACTATGCCGTATGGGGCTATGAAGATGTCGCTCTGATCTGGCAGAAATTTATTTTTCCAAGCTGTCTGATGACAACCGCATCTTCTGTTGTATTTTATTTTGTGATGAAAAAAATTGCTGAAATATGCGGCAGTCACAGAAGCAATCAGCTGGAAAAAACAATGCTTTCAGAATATCAGGATTAATTTTATCGTTTGGATGTAAGGTGTTGGCGTGATGAGAAAAACAATTTCAGATTATGTCAAATTAGTGCTGTCCGTGCTGATGGTGCTGGCATGTACCTGTTTCTGCGCCCTGCGGCTGATGAGAATTCAGGTTGTGGAATCTGAAAATTATCAGAAAGAAACTTCGGCACAGACAAGCTATACCCAGAGCATTTCCCCTACCAGAGGAGAAATTGTCGATGCGGACGGCGTTCTGCTGGTCGGCAATCATGTAACATATGCTGTCATGATTGATAAGGCTCTGTTCCCGTCAGAAGATCAGCAAGCTAACAGAGTTCTGCTGGAACTGGTGCAGATTCTGTCCGAGGCAAAGCTCCAGTGGGCGGATACACTGCCAATTTCGATGAATGCGCCCTATCGGTTCCGGATGGGTACTCCGGAAGAAGAACTGGATGTGATGAAAAATATCATCGGGGTAAATCATTATGCAACGGCAGATAACTGTATGGAAATTCTGTGCCAGACATATCAGATTGATGAAAATTATACCCCCCGGCAGAAACGAATGATTGCCGGACTGCGCTATGCCATGGCACAGGCAGATTTTTCCGTATCCCGTCAGTTTCAGGTTGCCGAAGAACTGCCCATGAATGTAGTAACACAGCTTTCACAGCTGTCTATGCAGCTGCAAGGGATTGTCATTGCCCAGATTCCGGAACGCCGTGTGGAAGTCGGCGATGTGATTCCGCACGAAATCGGCACAACCGGTCCTATCTATGCCGAAAATGCTGACGAGTATCTGGAACAGGGCTATTCACTGGATGCCATTGTCGGCATCAGCGGTATTGAAAAAGCAATGGAATCTGAATTGCAGGGCAAATCCGGCACCAGAACCATCACATTTGAATCCGGCCGGCTGATTTCGGACGAAATTACAACTCCTGTCACGGCCGGTCATACGGTCAGACTGACTGTCAGCAGTGAATTCCAGAAGGGACTTCAGGAAATTCTGGAAGAATTTCTGGATGATTTCGGCGGTTATACGGACAGCGACGGGAATAAAATCAAAAGCGGCGCATTGGTCGTGCTGGATGCACAAAGCGGAGCTGTGCTGGGAGAGGCAACGGCTCCGACGTATGATCTGACAAAATATTCTGAAACTTATGATGAACTTCTGCATCAGGCCGGAAATCCGCTTTATAACCGCGCGACACTCGGCCTGTACCGTCCGGGTTCGACGTTTAAGACAATTACTGCCACTGCCGGGCTCAACGAAGGCCTTGTCACAGGCGATACTACTTTTTTCTGCGGCAGACAGTACCAGTATTACGATGTAACATTCAGCTGTACAGGCTATCACAGCAATATCGCCGTTGCAAGAGCTTTGATGGTTTCCTGCAACTCGTATTTCTACGAACTTTCCAGAATGCTGAATATCGACAGAATTGCAGAATACGCCCGGCTTTACGGCATCGGCCGGAATACGGGCATCGAAACGGCGGATTCTGCCGGATATATGGCTTCTCCGGAAAAATATCAGGAACTGGGTCTGGAATGGACAGTCGGTCAGGTATTGCAGGCCGGCATCGGCAACGGCGAAACAATGGCAACGCCGTTGCAGCTGGCGTGTGTTGCCAACACAATTGCAAACAAGGGCGTGCGCTATGAACCCTATCTGGTAGACAGCATCTGGGATTACAGTCAGAAAAAATGCCTGAAAACTACCGAACCTACCGTTGCCGCAAGAATTTCCCTGAATTATGACGATGTCTATGAAAATATTCAGCACGGCATGATTCTTGCTTCCGGCAATAATTTTCCGTCAAAATATTCTCTCCGGAATCTGGGCTATGATGTCGCCATCAAGACAGGTACGCCGCAGTCAGACAGCCATTATCAGGATTCTGTCTTTATCGGCTATGCCCCGGCAGATGACCCAAAAATTGCCTTTTCCGGCATTATAGAAGGCGGCGAAAATTCCAAATATATGATCCGCTCTGTCCTGGAACTCTATGAAGAACTCTATGGCATGACAGAACAGGAAGAAAATTCTACAGAAGAAAGTCAAAAAATTCGTGAAGATTCATAATTTTTATACGTTGAAATTTAACATGTTTTACGAAATTTACAGGAATACAGGAAATAAATTTGACAAATCTGATATTTGTGATATAATTAATAGTAGGTATGTTGTAAAATCAAAAACGCTTTTTTGAATCTGCATCCGGAAAGGAGCTGGATCCATGACCAATGATCCAAAACTAATTGCTATTACTTCAGGAAAAGGCGGTACCGGCAAATCTTCCATCAGTTACGGCATCGGCTATACGCTGGCCAAACAGGGAAACCGTACACTGATTATCGAACTGGACTTCGGGCTTCGCTGTCTGGATATCATGTTCGGCATGGAAGGCTCTGTCAAGTACGATCTTGGCAATGTGCTGAAAAATCATATGCAGGTGCTGGATGCTGTTGCCCATGTGCCCGGCGTAAGCAATCTGGAAATTCTCTGCGCACCCAAAGACCCCTTTATGACCGTTACAGCAGAACAGGTGGTGAATATCTGCCGCGGCGTGCGGAAATACTATGATTTTATTATTATCGATACCGGCGCAGGCATCAGCTCGCATGTATTTGATATTGTCGAACAGGCAAATTTAATCCTGGTTGTAACAACTCCCGACCCTATCTGCATCCGCGATGCTACCATGATGTCTGACGAATTCTACCAGAGAGGCAACAAGCGTCAGCGGCTGATTATCAATAAAGTCAGCGAAGAGGTCATCAAAAGCAAGATGATCGGCAATCTGGATGAAATTATTGATGCTGTCGGCATTCAGCTGCTGGGTGTGATTCCGGATGATATCATGCTGAAAGAAGCAACCGGCAAAGGAAAGAAATTGCCCGTAGAAGCCCCCAGCCTGGAGGCGTTCGATGCCATTTCAAAGCGGCTTACCGGCAATCAAGTGCCGCTTGTGATAAAATAAGATAAACCGCTTTGCGGTAGAAAGGACTGAGAAGTATGACAATTGCCTTAATTGCTCATGATGCCAAGAAAGAACTTATGGTACAGTTTTGCATTGCTTACTGCGGAATTCTTTCAAGATATCATCTGTGCGCAACCGGTACAACCGGTAAAGTAGTGGGGGAGGCAACCGGCCTTCCTATTCAGAAATATTTCAGCGGTTCGCAGGGCGGCGGTGAACAGATTGCTGCAAAAATTGCCTGCAATGAAGTGGATGTGCTGCTGTTTTTCCGCGATCCTAACCTGAAATCTCCCGACCCGAATGATATGACTCTGCTCAGGCTGTGCGATGTGCATAACGTTCCGCTGGCTACTAATATCGCAACGGCAGAAGCCTTGATTATGGCATTGGAAAGAGGGGATCTGGATTGGCGTGAAATCGGCAATCCGTCTCTTTAGAAAGCGCAGCGGTATGCAACACAAGCCTGCTGAACATGCCTGAAAACAGCATCAGCAGGCTTTTTTGTGATAAGAAAAATAACAGGAGGCATTGATTTATGAGTTTGTTAAAACGCCCCAAAGGTACTGCCGATGTACTGCCGTCCCAAAGTTCCCAGTGGCAGAAGCTGGAAGGCTTTCTGCACAGTACGGCCAGTGCATTCGGTTTCCGTGAAATCAGAGTTCCCACGTTTGAGGAAACAGAACTGTTCAGCCGCGGCGTGGGTGAAACAACCGATGTGGTGCAGAAAGAAATGTATACTGTCATTGGCAGCAAAAAAAAGCTGACACTCCGCCCCGAAGGAACTGCCGGAACAATCCGCGCTCTGCTGGAAAACGGTCTGCTGAATGATGCGCTTCCGCAGAGAGTGTATTATATTCTTTCCTGTTTCCGGCATGAAAATGTGCAGAAAGGCCGCCTGAGAGAGTTTCATCAGTTCGGCGTGGAAATGGCCGGGTCAGCTCTGCCTTCTGCCGATGCCGAAGTAATCAGTCTGGCCAAGCAGATTCTTGACCAGATCGGCCTGAAAGGCATTGTCCTGAAAATTAATTCCATCGGCTGCCCTGTCTGCCGCAGAAAATATCAGGATGCGCTGAAAGCTTATTTTTCCGGCTCGCGGGACTGTCTGTGCAGTGACTGCCGTACCCGTCTGGAACGCAATCCTATGCGGCTGCTGGACTGCAAGGTAGAATCCTGTCAGGAAATCGCCAAAGATGCTCCTTTGATTCTGGATTATCTCTGCGACGACTGCAAGACACATTTCGGGAAATTGCAGTCCGCTCTGGATGCACTCGGCATTGCTTATACAATCGACCCTAAAATTGTCCGCGGACTGGATTATTATACTAAAACTGTGTTTGAATTTGTCGGCAAACTGCCGGATGACAGCGGCAGTGAAAAAGACCAGACTATCTGCGGCGGCGGCCGCTATGACGGCTTGATCGAACAGCTCGGCGGTCAGCATGTGCCGGCACTGGGCTTCGGAATGGGTCTGGAACGGCTTCTGAATGCGCTTGATTATCAGGGTATCAGCCTTGCAGAAGAAAAATTCTGTGATGTGTATTTTGTCCCCATGGGCGAACAGGCAGAAATCAAGACCTTGCAGCTGACTGCCCTGCTCCGGAAAGAAGGCATTTCTGCGCAGACTGATGTCATGGGCAGAAGCTTAAGAGCACAGATGAAATATGCCGATAAAATTCATGCAAGATTTACCGCTGTAATCGGCGATAACGAACTGGAACAGGGAGAAGCTGTTCTGAAAAATATGAAGTCCGGCGAAAAAATTTCTGTCAGGCTGGATGAAAGCTTTATCGATACTTTTTCCGATATCGAAATCGCGGACAGACTGGCCGCCGAAATCTCATGATTTCATTCGGTCAGGAAGATGCCGGACACGGCCCGTTTCTGATTTCTCTGTCTGAAGAATATGACAATGACTTGAAACTTGTCGTTTCGCTGTCTTATCCCGGCGAACAGGGCGAAAATGCCGATGATATGGGAATTCCGGCACTCGGAGAAATCCTCCGGAAAAGCCGGCCCATCTGTCCGGATGAAAATCAGACTTATGAAATTTTATTCCAGCAGTATATTTTGTATCAGACAAGAAATGAATCCTATACTTCATGGGATGATTACGAAATCCGGAAGGGTACTTATTTCATCATATTTGAAAAATCCCGGCTTCTGGATGCTCTGCCCGTCCTGACAGACTGTCAGATTCTGTCAGACGGTACGCCTTATCCCGGAAACTGGAAACATTACGGCATTTACTGTCAGAATCATATCATTGATGTGATTTCCTGCGATAAACCGGAAATTAAAAAAATAAATAATGAGGAGTAGTTTTACTATGGCTGAATCTATGGGAACTCTGCGCCGCACGCACGGCTGCGGAGATGTCACAGAACCCGGTATGCATGTCGTTGTCGGCGGTTTTGTGCAGTATATCAGAAATAAAAATAAAGTTATCTTTATTGTATTAAGAGACAGAAGCGGCGAAGTCCAGCTTGTCTTCAATGACGAGACGGACAGAGCTATTTTTGAAAAAGCCGCATCCTGCAAAAATGAATATGTTCTGCTTGTCAAGGGCGTTTCTGTTACCCGGCAGGATATCAATCCGGAAATGAAAACCGGCAATATCGAAATCATTGCCGAAGAAATCAGAATTCTTGCCAAAGCAGAGCCCGTGCCGTTCGTCATCAAGGATGATACCAACGCCAGTGAGGAACAGCGGCTGAAATATCGCTATTTAGACCTGAGAAGACCCTCTCTCCAGAAAAATCTCATCATGCGCCATAAAATCGCAAAATGCGCACGGGAATATTTCTATGCCAATGATTTTATCGAGATTGAAACTCCTATGATGATGAAATCGACTCCCGAAGGCGCGAGAGATTATCTGATTCCTTCCAGAGTTCACCCCGGCGAATTCTATGCTCTGCCGCAGTCGCCGCAGATTTATAAACAGCTGCTGATGGTCGCAGGTATGGAACGCTATATCCAGATTGCAAGATGTTTCCGCGATGAAGATCTGAGAGCTGACCGCCAGCCGGAATTCACGCAAATCGATCTGGAAATGTCCTTCATGGATGTGGAAGATATTCTGAAACTCACAGAAGGCTTTGTGGAAAAATTAATCAAAGATGTGCTCGGCCGGGAAGTGTCTCTGCCTCTGCCGCGGCTTTCTTATGCGGATGCCATGAATCGCTATGGCTCTGATAAGCCGGATACACGTTTCGGCATGGAATTGCAGGATGTTTCGGAATTAGTAAAAGATTCTGATTTCGGCGTATTTTCCGGAGCGGTTCAGAATGGCGGAAGCGTTCGCTGTATCGTAGCCAAGAACGCCGCAAAAATCCTCTCCAGAAAAGAAATTGATAAATTGACAGAATTCGTCCGCGGCATCGGCGCAAAAGGGCTTGCCTTCATCCGCTGGGCTGACGAAAAGCCGACCTGTGCCTTCGCAAAATTCTTTACAGAAGAGCAAATGCAGAATATCCTGAATACAATCGGCTGTGAACAGGGGGACGTGGCTCTGTTTGTTGCGGATAAGAACAGAATCGTCCTGCCGACTCTGGGCGCACTCCGTCTGGAAGTCGCTAAAAAACTGGATATCATCCCGGAAGATCAGCTGAATTTCCTGTGGATTACAGAATTCCCGTTCTTCGAGTGGGATGAGGATTCCCAGACATGGCTTGCTATGCATCATCCGTTTACGATGCCGGAAGAATCCTGTATGCAGTATCTGGAATCTGACCCCGGAAAAGTCACAGCAAAGGCATATGATCTGGTTCTGAACGGAATTGAATTAAGTTCCGGTTCGATGAGAATTACAGATTATGAACTTCAGGAGAAAATGTTCCGTGCACTGGGGCTGACTGATGAGGAAATCGAAGCAAAATTCGGATTCTTGGTAGAGGCTTATCATTACGGCGCACCGCCGCACGGCGGCCTGGGAATCGGTCTTGACAGACTCTCGATGCTGTTATGCAAGGCCGAAAGTCTGCGCGATGTTGTCGCCTTCCCGAAGGTGAAAGATGCATCTGAACTCATGAGTCAGTGCCCGTCTCCGATCGAGAAAGAAAATCTTGATGTACTCGGCATTATGGTCAAGCCGAAAGAAGACTAAACATGCATCAGATGATCACTGTGATAAATTAGTATTACAAATGAGATAACAAGCACCGCCGCCCGGCAGAAACCGAGCGGCGGCACTTTATTGTTTTATTGAGAGAGTGGTGGATTAGTCGTCAATGCTGATATATTTCTTTTCCGGCACAGAAGGTTCTTTCTTCGGGATATCCAGTTTCAGAACACCGTCGGCGAATTTTGCCTTGATATCTTCTTCTGTGATTTCCTTGCCGACATAGAAGCTTCTGCTGTAGCTGCCGGAATAGCGTTCGCGGCGGATATATTTGCCGTTTTCGTCCTGCTGATCGTTAGTTTCTTCTGTAGAGGCGCGGATTGTCAGATAACCGTCATTGAGTTCGGCCTTGACATTTTCCTTCTTAACGCCGGGAAGGTCAACAGCCAGTTCATAGCCGGTATCCGTTTCCTTGACATCCGTCTTCATGACCTGAACAGGCGGATGAGGGGGCATTCTGTGCGGTCTGTCGAACGGGTCGTTGAAGAAATCATCAAACGAATCAAAATTATTTCTGCCAAATACTTCAGGGAACAACATAAGTCAAAACTCCTTCCAGTTAATAAAAAATATTTTTTTTTGAACGCCGGGATTTTGTATCTCTGAGGGGGATGGAATTAATTTCTGCAACTCTTTCTCTTTTGGGCTTCCCTCTCTGGTACTCTTCCCTTGTTCTGATTATATTATACAACAAAAAATTAGCACTGTCAATAGGAGAGTGCTAATTTTCATCTGTTTTTCATAATTTTTCACACGGATTTCATAATTCGCCGTATTTTTTCACAATTCATGAAATTATTCACGATTCTTGAGTACTTCTGCCGGGGTAATTTTGTTGATTTTGCCAATCAGCAGAAAGTTGATTACAAAATAACCAATCATGACAACCCCGTAAATGCCAAGATACAGGTACCATGGAAAACGGATATTCATGCCGCACGCAACATTGGCAATGAACGAAGGATAAAGAGCATCCATAATCATTTTGCTGACCGGAATGCAGATCAGCGCACCCAGCGCAATAATCAGCGTATTGCCGTTGAGATATAATTTCCGGATTTCGTTCGGCCGGTAACCGAAAATCTTCATCAGAGAAATTCCCGAAGCCGAACGGTCAATCATGACACCCATCATCAGATACATGACAACACAGAAAATCAGCAGGGAAATGCTGAGAAGCGTGATAACCATCGGCAGCATCATATCGACGAAGACACCTGCACTTTTTTCGATATCGGCCTTGGTGGTGACAGCATAGAGTCTGCCCTCATCGATATCCAGTGCCGTATCAGAGTAGGCAGCGTTGAAATAATCCTCTTCCTGGCCGAACAGTTCGCGCATACTGTCAATATCCATGAAGACCGCAAAGCCGACGGAATACTGTGCAATGGCATCGACTGTGAAAGTATAATTCATATCGCCTGTGGCATCGTTCAGCGTGAACGTATCGCCGGGATTTAATTTGAATCTTTCATGCAGGGAATTATTAATTACGACTTTGTTTTTGCTTTTGGCAGGACGGGCTTCAAAATATCGGCTGTTCGGATTCAGTCCCATGACAGAAACATCCAGCGTATAGTCAAAGCAGGGAATGCTGAGTGTTTCGAGATAAGCCGTTTCGGCGTTCCGGGGAGCAGTATCTTCCGGATATTTATAAAGATACATGTATTCATAATGCGTATCGGCAAGATTGTCTGTTTTGACGGCCTGACACATCACAGCGCAGTCAAGGCTGATGTCGGATAATAACATGCAGACCATCATTCCGGCGATGACTGCCGCGGCAGAACGGTATTCCCGAAGCATCTGCCGGATCTGAAATACCCGGATGAAGTTTTTGGATTTTAAATTGACTTGTCTGTAGCTGGAAGCTTTCTGTTCGTTCTTAATCAGGGACAAAGCTGTCTGCGAGAGTTTTTTATTAATCACGATTGTGTTGACAATGCCCGAAATCACAGGCGGCAGAATTAGACTGTAAATAAACAGATATGCCGGATAGACCATAGCAAAATGCGGTACGGAATAATAATCATAAGTGCTGGATGCCAGTGTATCAATTCCGGCAGGGCTGAATCCGATGATCATGCCAATCAGACCTCCGGCAAAGGCAATCACCACAGGAAGCGTGATATAATGCAGAAGCAGGTCTTTTTTCTTCACTCCCAGCGAATACAATGCTCCGATGACAGGAGCTTCTTTCTCAATCTGATGAATTACAAATACTGAAATGACATACGTAAACAGAACCAGAACCACAAGTCCGGCAATCAGGCCGACGTTCTTGTTCATGATGACATCGCCGGCCGCGGCCGCAATGCGGATATTATCCTCTGCCGTGATGAAAGAAATCAGATTGTCAATATCAATTTCAAAAATTTCATCCAATAATTTATTAGTTTCTTTTTTGAGTTCGCCCACGCCGTCGGAGAGTTCCTGCGAACCGGAATAGGCTTCTCCCACGCCGTCTTTATATTCGCCGATGCCGTCCGCGAATGCTTTTACGCCGTCAAGAGCTTCTTTGAGTTCGCGCAGTGAACGGTAATCCAGTTCTTCGACAGCTTTATCCAGTTCTTGGGCATAATTTTCTTTTGTCAGAGTGATATCTTTTCCCAGCGCGGCAAGTGTGGATTCAGCCTGTTTCAGATAAGCATCAAACAGCTGATCGGCGGCATCTTTCAGATCAGTTCCGTAATTTTCCAGTTCGGCGAGGCCGTCAGAAAGTTCCTGCGAACCGGAATATAAATCCCGGATGCCGTCCTGCATTTCTTTTTTCTTGTCTAAGATTTCGTCGATAGTCTGACGGAAATATTTATCATTGACTTTTGTATAATCAAAATCGAAATCTTTTATTTTTTGTTTTAATTTATCGCTTGTCATGCCGTCGCCCAGACGATAGGCATACACATATTCCTCGGCTTTCTGGGAAGTAGTATCCCGGATTTGCTGATACTGACTTTCTGTGACGAAAATCAGGCCGAAATGGGAGCTTTCGACAGCAACATCGGAAAAGGCTGCAATCGGCTGATCGTAATCCGGTGTTGAGCCGATTCCGGTAATAGTGAATTCTGTTCCGGCGGCGGTGACGGTATCGCCGCAGTGCAGAGCATGAACCGCGGCATAGCGTTTTTCAAGAACGCATTCGCCGTTAGTTTCGGCAAGACGGCCTTCATCCAGCTGAATCAGATCAATTTGCTTTCTGTTTTTCATCATGCGCAGTTTGGAGCCGTCAGCGGCCTGCAAATCGGTATAGAACATAGATTCTATTACTGTATTGTTTTCAGAGAGTTCTGCAATTTCTTTTTCTGAAAGCGGAAGAAATACAGAAAACTGTCCGTCTTCGACAAATGTAACGGATTTCTGATTTTCTGTCCCCTGAAGCACGACTTCTGACATGCCGACAATGCCGACAATCATATAAATTCCCAGGGCAATCAGCATAGTCAAAGCCAGATAACGCCCGAAATTGCTTTTCAGGTCACGGGCAAGACGTTTTCTCAGTACCTGATTCATGATTACAAATCCTCCAGTTCGGCGGCAGGAATCAGCGCAGAGTTTTCATAATCCTGTTTGATCAGGCCGTCTTTGATGATGATGACTTTATGAACCATGTTTTTGATAGAATTGTTATGTGTGACAATCAGCATAGTAGTGCCGTAGGTCTGATTGACTTTTTCTAATAAAATCAGGATATCCCGCGAAGTTTTGGAATCCAGTGCGCCGGTTGGCTCGTCACACAGCAAAAGCCGCGGATTCTTGATTAAAGCTCTGGCAATGGCGCATCGCTGCTGCTGTCCGCCGGAAAGCTGTGCCGGAAATTTATTCTGATGTTCGGTCAGACCCAGCGTTTCCAGCAGATCTTCCAAATCCAGCGGATTGCCTGTCAGATACTGGCATACCTGAATGTTTTCCCGTACTGTCAGATTCGGCACAAGATTATAAAACTGAAAGATAAACCCCAGATAATCCCGGCGATAATCTGATAATGCCGCCGGACTCAGGCCGAAAATTTCCTTTCCGTCGATTTTTACCGAACCGGAATCCATAGTATCCAGTCCGCCGATGCAGTTGAGCAAAGTCGATTTGCCTGAACCGCTGGTACCCTGAATAACACACATCTGGCCTTGCCGGACGCTGGTTGTTACGCCTTTCAGAACCTGAATATAGCTGGCATCGCTGCCGTAGCTTTTTTTGATATTGTTGACTTCAAGAAACATGAAAAACTCCTTTCTGTTAGCAGATGCTTACTTTGAATTCTACTATATCATAGCACATTTTCAGGGCATTGTCAAGGGATGGATTTCCGGAAAATCATGATTAAAAAAAAGAAAATTTTCTGCTGGATATTGACGGCTTCCAAGAATTGTGCTATAATAGAATCACGACTTGTTTTTTTAACAGCTATGATTCAGAAAGGCAGGGAAGAAAATGGAAGAACAGAATTTATCAGAATTATTCCCGGAAGCGGCAGACAAACAGCCTGCTTTAACTCCGGAACAGACGGAAAAGCTGGAAAAAGCCGACCAGCTGGCACGGCAGATTCTGGAATATGCCCGGAATACACTGTTTATGAACCTGCGGTTTATGAAAACTGCTCTGGGCAGATGTGAACTTGTGCCGTATATGGGGACAGTTTCTGCAAGCAGCAACTGCTTTTATTACTATCCGCCGTATATTCTGAAACAGTTCCAGGAAAATCAGAATAAAATTACCAGAACGTATCTGCATATGATTCTGCACTGTATTTTTCAGCACCAGTTTGTCAGTCCCTATATCAACCGGCCGCTGTGGAATCTGTCATGTGATATCGCCGTGGAAAAAATGATTCAGGAACTGCATTTCGACAGCCTGGATAAAACACCGGAAAATGCACAGTCTTCTGTATTTCAGGATCTGGAAAAAAATGTTAAATATATGACTGCGGAAAAGATTTATGAATATCTTTCAAATCTTAAGCTTTCCGATCAGCAGTGCCAGCAATTGCAGCAGCTGTTTGAAGATGATAATCATGATGTATGGTACGAGGGCGCGGAGATTCTTCAGGGACTCCAGACCGGCCGCTCTTATGTTGCGGCGCAGAAAATGGACAGGGATCTTCAGGAAGGGGCAGAGTCAGGAAATTTTGCCGACCGCGAAGCACAGAGAAAAATGTGGCAGAAACTCGCCCAGCAGATGCAGACCGATCTGGAAACGTTCTCGGCACAGCAGGGCAATCAGGCCGGAAATCTCATGCAGAACCTTCGGGCTGTCAACAGAGAACGCTGCAATTATACCCAGTTCCTGAAAAAATTTGCCGTCCGGGGCGAAGTAATGAAAATCGATATGGATTCGTTTGATTATAATTTTTACTGCTACGGCCGGACAATCTATGAAGAAGCTGCCCTGATTGAACCGCTGGAATATAAAGATGTCAACCGGATCAGGGAATTTGTCATTGCGATTGATACTTCCGGTTCTGTTGCCGGACAGACAGTTCAGAAATTTATTCAGAAAACTTATAATATTCTCAAATCGCAGGAAAGCTTTTTCTCTAAAGTCAATATTCATATTATTCAGTGCGATACTATTATTCAGGAAGATTATAAAATTACAACTCAGGAAGAGTTTGACGAATATCTGAAACATATGAAGCTGAAAGGCTTCGGCGGTACGGATTTCCGTCCGGTGTTCGAGCATGTGGAAAAATTAATCAAAGAAAAAGAATTTACAAATCTGAAAGGCCTGATTTATTTTACTGACGGCTACGGAACATTCCCGGAACATCAGCCGGATTATCAGACGGCATTTGTTTTTCTGGATGACGAGTATAATAATTACCGTGTGCCCGTGTGGGCAATCCGCGTGATTCTGACAACAGATGATATTATGGAGAAATAATGCCCGGTTCCGGCCGCCCGGAGACAAACTGAAATTATGATGACAGGGGGACAGGAAATGCCGTTTCAAATCGAAAAGAATACTCTCATCCGGTATACCGAAGACCCCGGCGTGACTGAAATCATCATTCCGGAAACAGTTCAGGCTCTGGAAAAAGAATGTTTTCTGGGCTGTCGGCAGATTGTTTCTGCCGTACTGCCGGACGGTTTGCAGGAAATTCCTTACAGAGCGTTCAAAAACTGTAAAAATCTGCAAAAAATCCGCATTCCGGAAACAGTGCTCCGGATTGAAGAAGCCGCTTTTTCCAGCTGCGAACGCCTGGCAGAACTGATGCTCCCGAAAACTCTGGAATCAATCGGAGTCTATGCCTTCTACGGTTCGGAACGCCTGATGCAGTTTCATCTTGCCGGAGGCGTGTTCCGGGTGCGGATGAATGATATTTATCAGAATCAGAATAATACTGCTCTGCTGAAACAGTTCCTCTGTACCGGAAATCCCGAACAGCAAAGACTGCTTTTCGACAAAACAGAAGATGCAAAATATAAAACCGCAATGGCATATTATCTTCTGCATACAGGGCAGGAAAATGACAGTATCCGGAAGTATGCAAAGCGGAATGTAATCAAAGCTGCAAAATTCTTCATGGATGTGCAGGCTGTGGACGGCCTGGAAGAACTGCTGAAAACCGGCTTTGTCACAAAAGCCAATATCCAGAAGCTGATTGATTATGCAATCCAGAATCAGTATCATGAAAGCTATCTGATACTTCTGGGGTATAAAAATAAAGTTGTCGGCTATCAGAACCCGGCAAATAAGCTGAAACTGTAATATGATAATATTATAATAAGGAGAGAATGTTTTTTATGAATATCAAAGATGCAAAAGAACAGATTAAAAATGCTGTTACTGCTTATCTGACAAAAGATGAACTCGGCAGATATATCATTCCGCCACATAAGCAAAGACCTGTCTTTCTGATGGGCCCTCCCGGAGTCGGCAAAACTGCCATTATGGAACAGATTGCTTCGGAACTGGGAATCGGCCTGCTTTCGTATTCTATGACCCATCATACCAGACAGTCCGCCCTTGGTCTGCCGCTGATCAAACGCGAAACGTTTCAGGGAAAAGAATACGATGTATCAGAATATACAATGAGCGAAATTATCGCTTCTGTTTATGAAATGATGGAAACTTCCGGCGTTCAGAACGGTATTTTATTCCTGGATGAAATCAACTGCGTTTCTGAAACACTGACTCCTGTCATGCTCCAGTTTTTGCAGTATAAAGTCTTTGGCAAGCATGAAGTCCCGGCAGGCTGGATTGTCGTCACTGCCGGAAATCCTCCGGAATATAACCACTCTGTCCGCGAATTTGATATTGCTACCTGGGACAGACTGAAACGCGTGGATATCGAACCGGATTTCGATGCCTGGAAAGAATTCGCCTACGTCAGCGGCGTACATACTTCCGTTATGTCTTATCTGGAAATCAAAAAAGGCAATTTCTACAAAGTAGAAACGACTGTGGACGGAAAAAGCTTCGTCACTGCCCGCGGCTGGGATGACCTCAGCCAGATGATTCAGCTGTATGAACTGAATAAAATCCCTGTCGATGACAAACTCATCAGCCAGTATATCCAGAACAGACAGATTGCCCAGGACTTCTCTGTTTATTACGATCTGTACCTGAAATACCGCAGTGATTATCAGGTGCAGGATATTCTGGAAGGCAATGCTTCCCCGGAAATCAAGGCCAGAGCAAAACGTGCCAAATTCGACGAACGCTATGCACTGCTGGGACTGCTCCTCGATGCCGTTATGTCCGGCATGAGAAAAACAATGGAATCCGAAGACGTGCTCTCTGACCTGCTGAAACTCCTGAAAGAGAAAAAGCATATCATGACAGATAAAGCGGCTGCTATTGCTGCACTGGATGAATTATATCTCCAGGTAAAGCAGGAATATGATAACGGTATGAATGCCAAGAGCTTGTCCCGTGAAAAACAGACAAGATTAATCCGCATTATGAAACTGATTCAGAAAGAAGCCGCTCTGGTGCAGAAATCGCTTTCTGAACAGCCGTTTGAAGTCATCCGCCGCGATTTCAACCGCCGTGTGGAAGAGTTCCAGAAAACTGCCGAAACTGTCTCCGGCTATACTGCCAATATGTTCAGCTTTGGCGATGAGGTATTCCCCAACGGTCAGGAACTGATGATTCTTGTTACAGAACTGACCGTCAACCCCTACAGCGCACGCTTCCTGAGTGAATACAGAGTAGAAGAGTATTTTATTCATGATAAAGAATTATTATTCCACCAGAGACAGATTGATATTCTCAGTGAAATCAAAAGTCTGGATATTGATGAATAATTATGGAATTCCAGATCAGAAATGGCGTTCTTGAACGCTGTACCGGGTCGCCGTATGAAACATCCTGCAAAGTTCCGGAGACTGTCACAGCAGTCGGGGACGGGGCATTCCGGGACTTTGCCTTCCTGAAAGAAATTATCCTTCCGGAACATCTTGTTTCCATCGGAACAGAAGCGTTCCGGAATTGTGCCAGTCTGCAAAAGATTTCTGTTCCGGCATCAGTCAGAGTCATCGGCGGGCTGGCTTTCAAGGGATGTACTTCCCTGACAGACATCACACTGCCGGAAGGCCTGACCCAGATCAGAGCAGGTCTGTTTGCAGACTGCGCCGTTCTGAAAAAAATTAAGATTCCGGATACTGTTACGAAAATCTGGGGGCTTGCTTTCAGCGGCTGCCGGTCGCTGGAGAGCCTTATTCTTTCCGACAGCATCACACAGATCGGAGAATCTGCTTTCAAAAACTGCGAAAATCTGAAACAAATCCGCCTGCCGGAAAAAATAACAGAACTCCCTTCTTTCATGCTGTACAACTGCTCCAGTCTTTGGCAGATTCATATTCCGGAATCGGTTAAAATAATCCGCCGCTATGTATTTTCCGGATGTCACAGCCTGACAGAAATCATAATCCCGGAAGCAATAGAATTCCTTAGCAGTGCTTTTGTAGATAACTGCAAAAACCTGCGCCGTGTTCTGCTTCCGGATACGATCCGGCTGCTGAGAGAAAATATTGATGGATTATATACCTGCAAAGCAGTAAAAATTTATTATCATGGCCTTTGCCTGTCTCCGGAAGATGTTCCTCTCAATCATTTGATCTGGGCTGTCCGGGACAGAAATTTCCTGCCGGCAGTTTATGAAAAATCCTGGTACCGCACTGAACCGGATCCGGTCCCCGGAAATCTGGCCGCCGCTGCTGTCTGGTACAAAAATCCGAAGGATAAAGCACTGATCAGGCACATCCGTCAGCATATGACAGAAATCTTTACCCTGCTGATCCGCACAGAACAAACCGAAATTATCCGCAGCATGATTCAGTCCCAAAAATTCCTCACAGCAATCAATATCGATTCTTTTATCCGCTGTGCAATTGAAAACCAGAAAATCGAAATTCAGCTGCTCCTGACTAATTATAAAGCCGAACGCATCGGCTACCAGTCAATTGAAAAAACAATTCAGGAAAAATTTCAGCTCTGATTTGTCAGAATATACAAAAATCAACATTTTTTTTATCTTTTCTTTTCTGAAATAAATGCTTGACAAATCAGAATAAATATGCTATAATAATAAAGCAGTCGAAATTAAGACTGCAAAAGAAAAATGCGAGTGTGCTGGAATTGGCAGACAGGCTAGCTTGAGGTGCTAGTGTTGGAAACGACGTGTGGGTTCAAGTCCCGTCACTCGCACCATTTTCTTTTTGAATTTTATATTTTTTATCATGGACAGATGGCTGAGCTGGTCTAAGGCGCACGACTGGAAATCGTGTAAGCACTAATACTGCTTCGAGGGTTCGAATCCCTCTCTGTCCGCTGAAACAAGCCGTTTCTGGTAATTCAGGAACGGCTGTTTTTTTTGCATTCTGAATAAAATCCCTCTTCTGCCGGTTTTTTGTCCGGCAAAAGAGGGAGAATTTCAAAAATACGGCAGGTCAGATTACATAGAACCATGCCTCATCCTGTTCAAATTCAGACTGCTGTACGACAGGATGAGAAGCTTCATCGTATTTATACCGCAGTTCCTGATTTTTGATGCTGACCCGGGCACCTGCCGGGACAGATTTTGTAATAAATGCATTGCCTCCGATAACGGCATCTTTCCCGATGACTGTTTCTCCGCCCAGGATAGATGCGCCGGAATATACTGTCACATTGTCTTCGATTGTCGGATGACGTTTTTTATTTTTCAGGCTCTGGCCGCCTCTGGTTGAAAGTGCGCCGAGCGTGACTCCCTGATAAATTTTTACATGACTGCCAATGACAGTAGTTTCGCCGATGACAATGCCCGTTCCGTGATCGATGAAGAAATATTTTCCGATGGATGCGCCCGGATGAATATCAATGCCGGTTTTGCTGTGGGCATGTTCTGTCATAATCCGTGGAATCATGGGTACGCCTAACAGATGCAGTTCGTGGGCGATGCGGTTGACAAAAACAGCATATAATCCCGGATAGGAATAAATAATTTCTGTTTTGTTATAGGCAGCAGGATCTCCCTCGAAGGCGGCTTCTACATCGGTTTCGATATAGGCTCTGATTTTGGGGATTTTTTCCAGAAAATTCAATGTAAGCTCCTGAGCTTTTTTAGTTACTTCAATTTCCGGTGCAATTTCGTACAGCGGGTCGTATCTCAGCACAATGCCGATCTGCTTGCTGAGTTTATAAATAACATCTTCCAGCAGCATGGAAGTCTGGTTGCGGACAGTATAGATTTTGACCGAATGGCTCCGGAAATATCCCGGAAAAATAATTTTTTTCAGACTGTGCAGAATTTCTTCCAGCACAGCATTATCCGGCAGATCGAAATTCTTGATTTTGTCAATCGTTCTGTCGTTTTTATAATCATCCAGAATGCTGTCCAGTGTCTGATGAATTCTTTCTTCAAAGTTCTGCATCATAGTTAAAATCACCTCTGTGTTATTATAGCAGATTTTTGTTAATATGTCAATTCTTTCTGTCAAGATATGTCCGGAGCGCATCCAGACTCTGCCGGGTATCATGATAGCCCAGGTAATACAGTGCACCGAGCTTTTCCATATTGCCTTCCAGACGGCTGATATCGATATTCTGGGAAGGAGCAATGACAAAAATTTTTTTCTGTGCCTCCAGGTTCAATAAATCTTCACAAAGATGATTATAATTTTCATTGCTTGCCAGCAGAGAGGCGGAGAATCTGGGATAATCGCGGTAGACAAACTGTTCAGGCGTGAATTTTTGTTCCGGTTTGACAGTTTTCCGGTAACTGCGCGGACGCGTGCGAACGACAATTATTTTTTCAAACTTCTGCTGCAATGCCCATTCGTAGGGAATTTTACAGCTGCATCCGCCGTCCAGACAGGGATGGCCGCCAATCATGACCGGCTTGGAGACAAACGGCATTGAGGAAGAAGCGGCAATTACTTTGAAGAAATCTTCTCCGGAACTTTTTTCGATATATTCCGGCAGACCGGTATGCAGATTTGTCACTACGGCATAAAGCTGCCGTTCCGGATTGCGGAAACGTTTCTTATCCAGATCCGGAATAAAAGGCATCCTGCCAAAGATGAAATCAAAGCCAATAATGCCCTGATTTTTCATGATTGCTTTTCTGCCGACATAGCGGCTGTCATGCCGGTAGCGCAGATTAATCCGGGCACTTCTGCCAATCTGTCCTGTAATATAATTTATGGCATTCATGGAACCGGCCGATACGCCGACAGTACAGCGAAAATTCAGATCGGCTTCCATCAGGGCATCCAGCACGCCGTTGGTGTACACGCCGCGGAATGCGCCGCCTTCCAGTACAAGACAGCCTTCTGTAATCTGTTCGGAAGCCCTGCCTTCCGGGAGGGAATCAATCCCGGAATATTTCTGTATTTTTTTCATCATACTAAAAATCCTTTCTTATAAATCAAATTTTTTCCTGACCGTTTCGGCAATGCTTTCCGGCGCAAAATGCCTGTGCTGATGCTCTGCCAGCATCACCTGAATTTCATAGGCCTGTTCCTGATTGGCATATAGAATCAATTCCGGCAGATTTTCTCTTGTAAACAGCAGATTCTGTGTTAAAAGCTCCTGAAGCAGGACGGTATTTCTGACTGCAATCAGCGAACAGAGCATTACATGCAGATGATTCAGAATATATGCCGACAGGGCTTTCTCTTCCGGGTTGGTCAGATACTGCCGGAACAGAGAACCGTAGACAGCGGCAGTTTTTTCATCATGCAGATAATCTTCTGATTTCTGGTTCAGCGGCGCAAGTGCGCTGGCAATACTGCTGACAGTATCAAACGGCGCGGAAAACAGGCCGGTAGCATACAGTGTCTCAATCTGGAAGTGCAGACCGCCCCATAGAATGCTCCGGAGCTGATGACACATCACAAACGCCGTATAACTGACCTGCATAACAGTTTTCGGAATTCTGACAACGGACAGAGTGATACAGTCCATAAACGCTTTCTGAGAAATTTTTTTCACACCATAAGGAATTTCTATGCCTTTCAGATTCTGACAGTCAAAGAACATTTCCGGAAAAATTTCTTCTATGCCTTCTGCCATGCGCACGCGCTCCAGTTTTTCGCATCTGGAAAAAACGCCTGTTCCCATCGACTGAATTGTAGAAGGAATTACTGCATATTGCAGAGCCTTGCAGTCGCTGAATGCTCCGGCACCGACAAAAAGCATATTTTCCGGAATCTGAATTCCGGTCAGGCCGGAGCCTTTGAAAGCGTTTTCTGAAATCATCTGAATCCGGGACGGCAGTACAATATTTTTCAGATTTTTGCAGTCCCGGAATGCTTCTGTGCCGATTCGGCCGGAAACAGACGGAATTTCAATATTTTTCAGATTTTCGCAGCGATAAAAAAAGAAACTGGGAATATCTCCGCTGGTGGGCATACTGACTGTTTCCAGCCCTGTGCAGTCTTCAAATGCGCCGTCTTTCATCTGGCTGTGCTCCGGAATGCGGATGCTTTTCAGGCTGCGGCAGCCTTTGAACATATGCTTGGATATGATTTTCAGATTTTCCGGCAGATGGATGTCTGTCAGCTGTTCGCAGTCCATAAAAGCAGATTCTCCAATCCAGGAGACGCTCTCCGGCAGAACAACGCTTTTCAGACTGCGGCAGCCTGCAAAGGCAGAAGACCCTATGGTTTTTACGCCGTCCGGCAGAATAATCTGTTCCACATTGCGGCAGTTGTAAAATGCTGCGCCGCCGATGCTCTGTATGCCGTTCGGTACGGTAATGCTTTTTTCAAAAGCAGAAATCTGACAGCCTGTCAGGGAATTATGCAGAATTTTAAATTTCTTCTGATTTTGAACAGAATCTGTTTTTCTGATTTTCCTGAATTTTTCCAGTGCTGTCCGGAACAGGGACAGAATTTTTTCCTTCATGTTCTCACCGCCTTTTCTGTTTTTATTATATACTATTTTCGGATACTTGTCAAATTGGATTTTTTTCAGAATATTCATGAATTATTCATATCAGATTTTTGAAATTATGCTATTATAAAATTAACTATAGCATCAAACGGAGGTTTTTTCATGAATGATATTTTACAGGCCATCCGCCGTCAGGAACTTCAGGCCTTTTATCAGCCGCAGTATGATACTGTAACAGGCCGGATTGTCAGCGCAGAAGCCCTTGTCCGCTGGATTCGTCCGGACGGCAGCATTATTCCGCCGTTCCGGTTTATTCCGCAGGCCGAGGAAACAGGCATTGTGACAGAAATTGACTGGTATATCACAGAGCAGGTTTGCAGAATGCTCTCCCGGCAGAAACAGAATCAGGAAACACAGTTTCCGGTTTCGGTCAATTTTTCCCGGCATCATATACGGGAAGAAAATTTTATCCAGAAGCTTTCAGGCATCACAGACAGTTTTCAGATTCCGCATGAATTAATAGAAGTAGAAATTACAGAATCTGCCATGGTCAACGAAGGAGATAAAATTCTGGAATGGATTTCTGCCGTTCGTCAGGCAGGGTTCAGCGTTGCTATTGATGATTTCGGCAGCGGGCTGTCCTCGCTCCAGTTTGTCAAGGATATGCCTGCGGATGTGCTGAAAATTGATAAATCTCTGTTAAGCGGCAACTGCGAAAACGAGAAAGAACGCATTGTGCTGGAAAGTATTTTCTATTTTGCCAAGCGGCTGCATATGACTACCATCGCCGAAGGCGTGGAAACGAAAGAACAGCTGGGCTTTATGAAAACCTGCAACTGTGACAAGATTCAGGGCTATCTGTTCGCCAAGCCTATGCCGAAAACTGATTTTCTGGCATTGTGCCGCATCAATCAGCCGGCCAGCCCGGAAACGGATATCCTGCAAATGCAGACTCCTATGGGTGCGGCCGATCTGCTGATGAGTGTCATTTTCCGGAAATATCCGCTTGTGATTTTTTCCAACCTGACAAGAAATACATTCTATATGATGGCCTATGAGAATTTCACGGCCAAGGCCTGCCCGTCTACCGGTATTTTTGACGAACTGATCGGCCACGGTACTGCTTCCATGCATCCGGAAGATCAGCAAAGCTTTGCCGAAACATTCGCCAGGCAGAATCTTCTGAAAGCCCATGCTGCCGGAATTCCGCAGGTCCGGCTTGTTACGCGCCAGCTAGGCGATGACGGCATTTACAGACGTGTGGAAACAACAGACTATTTTGTCAAAAGTCCTTCTTCTGACGATGTGCTTGTGATTACACTCTGTGATAATCTTCCGGAAACAGAACAGTAACACTTGACAGATGCCGTAATCTGTAGTAAAATAAATATATAGCAGTTTGCTATGTATTATCAAAAAAACGAAAGGCGATCAAGAATCATGAATATTTATGAGATGCAGCAGAAAATTCTTCAGCTGAAAAAAGAAAAAGATGTCTGTATTCTGGCACACAGCTATGTGGCAAGAGAAATCAGCGAAATTGCCGATTTTACCGGCGATTCTTACGGACTGAGTGTACAGGCTGCCAGAGTTCCGCATAAGACTGTCCTGATGTGCGGCGTGCGCTTTATGGCCGAAACATGCAAAATCCTTTCTCCGGAAAAGAAAGTTCTGCTCTCCAATCCGCTGGCAGGATGTCCTATGGCCGAACAGATGGATAAAGATATGATCTTGCAGGTCAAGGAAATGTATCCGGATTATCTTATTATGGCCTATGTCAATACTACCGCAGAACTGAAAACTATCGCTGATGTGTGCGTGACTTCTTCTTCTGCCGTACAGATTGCAAAAGCTGTCGAGGCAGATAAGATTTTATTCATTCCGGACTGCAATCTGGGCGCATTTACTGCAAAGCAGGTGCCGGAAAAGACTTTTAAACTGTTGCAGGGCGGCTGTCCGATTCATGCCGCTGTCAGACCGGAGGCCGTCAAGCAGATGAAACAGCTCCATCCGGAAGCTCTGGTGCTGGTACATCCGGAATGCGTTCCGGCAGTGACAGAACAGGCCGATTATGTCGGTTCTACTACAGGCATTATGGCCTATGCCAAAAAATCAGACCGGAAAGAATTCATCATCGGCACAGAAATCAGCATTGCAGAACATTTACAGTATGACTGCCCGGATAAAATGTTCTATCCGCTGACAAAGCATTTAATCTGCCCGAATATGAAATCTACTACTCTGGTGGATGTTTACCGCAATCTGACAGGCGAATTCGGAGAAGAAATTCTTCTGGATGACGAAACAATCCGCCTTGCCAGAAGATGTATTGATAATATGATCCGGCTGGGTGGTTGATGCTATGAGTCAGAAAGCAATGATTGCCATGAGCGGCGGCGTGGACAGCTCTGCGGCTGCGCTGCTGATGCTCCGGGCCGGTTATGAATGCATCGGCGTGACAATGCAGCTGTTCCATAACGAGGATGCAGGCATTCCGCGTGAAAAATCCTGCTGTTCCCTCAATGATGTCATGGATGCCAAACTCGTCTCCAGCCGGCTGGGAATACTGCATTATGTATTCAATTTTTCTGATCAGTTCAGAAATACAGTCATGAAACGCTTCGCCGAAAGCTACGAGAAAGGCGCAACGCCGAACCCCTGCATTGACTGCAACAGATTCCTGAAATTTGATGCCATGCTCCAGCGTATGCACGAGATGCAGTTTGACTATGTTGTCACAGGGCATTATGCAAGAACGGAATTCGATTCTGCTTCCGGCAGATATCTTCTGAAAAAAGGCATTGACGAAACAAAAGATCAGAGCTATGTTCTGTATTCTCTCACCCAGGAACAGCTGAAGCATATCCGTTTTCCGCTGGGAGATTATCACAAGACCGAAATCCGGGAAATTGCCGAACAAAACGGCTTTGTCAATGCGCATAAAAAAGACAGCCAGGATATTTGTTTTGTTCCGGACGGCGATTATGCCGGATTTCTGGAACGCTTTACAGGAAAAACTTATCCGGCAGGAGAATTTGCCGATACTTCCGGAACAGTTCTGGGTCAGCACAGAGGAATTATTCATTATACTGTCGGACAGAGAAAAGGTCTTGGCATTTCTGCGGCATATCCGCTGTATGTGCAGGAAATCCGGACAGATACCAATCAGGTAATTTTAGGCAGGAACGAAGAATTATTTTCTGATTCTCTTACTGCCGATGATGTGAATCTTATTTCCGTGCCGGCACTGACAGAGCCTGTGCGCTGTGCCGCAAAAATCCGCTACCGGCATCCGGAACAGCCCTGTACGGCATGGCAGACGGCAGACGGCATTCTGCATGTTCAGTTCGATCAGCCGCAGAGAGCAATTACGCGCGGTCAGGCGGTTGTTCTGTATCAGGGAGAGACTGTCATCGGCGGCGGAACTATTTCAACCAAACTTTGAATCCCCCGCTTCTTTAAGCGGTGGACATGATCAAACGGCAGTGGGGGCGGAAAGAATTGGTATCTCCCACTGACATGAAGTCAATCCACTTGACATCCTGCTATTGTTATAGTATACTATAGATAGTTCGCATCTTGATAAGCGTAAAAATAGCAGGTTGTGCTGACGAATCATTCAGCACGTAAAATGAAACAATAGTCTTTGTTGCAAATAATGCTGTTAAGATAAATCGGAATTTGCAGATTGAGGAGACAAGAATGCAATGAATGTGAGATATCATAAATATGGTGAAAATGAACCATTATTCATTCGTTTTCTGATAATCATAGGAATATTTTTCTTAATCATAAAAATTCTTAATGAAGTCATACACATTCCTGCCAGCTTTATTATAGCAAGTTGGCTCTTGTTCATGGCTTTTTTACCCTTTATCCCAATCATGCTGAATATGAAAGCCCAATTTGTCGCTGATGATTATACCGTCACATTTAAGGAAGCCTTCTCTCAGGAAATATGTATTCCTTACATAACAATCTACGAAATCGAAGTATATAACCAGATGATATCAGTAAGGACAAGAGGAGGTCATGTCAACCACTGTGTCGAAGTCATTACATTCAAGACAAATGATGGAAAGGAATACACATTCAAAGCAGTGATGGATAATTCACGCATAGCCGCCATGCTGGGAGCAGATAAGATTTTCGAAATGGGAAAGTTTAAAGTATTAAAGCAATTTATAGAGCAAAAACAAAAAGAAATGTATTCTTCAAATAGTAAATTCTGATTTGCCGCAGTTCCCGGATACCAGTCCGGGAGCTGATTTTTTTTATTATTTCAGAAAATTTTTTAAAAAATACTTGACAAGTGTGCTTGTTTGTGCTATAATGTACTTAGTTGATAAGTACACATAAAGACAATCTGAAATTCAGAAACATAACACAGAATGAGGTGATGATTTGGAAATTATTATCAGTTCCAATACCAATCAGCCGATCTATGAACAGATTACTTCCCAGATTAAGGCAATGGTCATGGCCGGACAGCTCAAACAGGGCGATCCTATCCCTTCTATGAGAAGTCTGGCAAAATCACTGCATATCAGCGTGATTACCGTCCAGAGAGCTTACGAAGATCTGCAAAGAGACGGCTTTGTCGAAACAACTGTCGGCCGCGGAAGCTTTATTTCCGCAGGCGGCAAACAGTTCTATCAGGAAGAACGGCAGCGGCAGGCAGAGGAACACCTGATGAAAGCGGCCGAAATCGCCCGGACAAGCGGTATTCCGTTATCAAAATTAGTCGAATTATTAACTATGTTCTATGAGGAGGACGAATAAGCATGAACGCACTGGAAATTAAAAATCTCTCGAAAAATTATGACAGATTCCATCTGGAAGAGATTAATCTGGAACTTCCGCAGGGAAACATCATGGGGCTGATCGGCGAAAACGGCGCAGGCAAAAGCACACTGATCAAAGCCGTTCTTGACCTGATTCAGAAAGATTCCGGCGAGGTGTATTTCTACGGCTCGCCCCTCGACGGAATGCAGACTGAACTTAAAGAACAGATTGGTGTGGTATTTGATTCTCTTCATTTTCACGAAACGCTGACCCCCGTTCAGATCGGCAGTATCAGCAAACTGACCTATCAGAACTGGGATGAGAATTTATATCAGGAATATCTGCAAAAATTCAAGCTCCCGGAAAAATCGAAAATCAAGGATTTTTCCAAAGGCATGAAGATGAAGCTGAGTATTGCCGCCGCGCTGTCACATCATGCGAAATTATTAATCCTGGATGAACCTACTGCCGGTCTTGACCCCATCGCCAGGGATGAATTATTAGATATCTTTCTGGATTTTATGCAGGACGAAACACACAGCATTCTGATTTCTTCGCATATTACCAGCGACCTGGAAAAAATTGCCGATTATATCACGTTTATTCATGAGGGAAAAATATTGTTCACCAAATCCAAAGACGAATTAGTGTATGAGTATCGCATAGCCAGATGCGGAGAAGCCGATTTTCAGGAACTCAAGTCTCAAAAAGGCGCAGTATGGCGCAAAATGGATTATCAGTATGATGTGCTTCTGCCGGACGGAAAAAATCTGGAACACAGATATCCGGATTGTCAGTTTGACCGTGCATCTATTGATGAAATTATGCTTCTTTATGTCAAGGGGGAGAGAGTATGAAACTCAAAGGGTTGCTGCTGAATGATTTCTATACGCTGAAAGATCAGTATGTCAGCTATATAAAACTTCTGATTCCCTGCCTGATTCTGATGGGAGCAGTGAATATCAGTTCTCAGGTCAGTGCGCTTTCTGATTTCAGTTACATGATTGTCGTGTTTATGGTTCTGCCCATGAGCATGATGATGGCTCTGTTTACTTATGAGGAAAAATGCGGCTATATGCAGTATGCACTCACCATGCCTGTCACCAGAAAAAAATATGTCTGCGAAAAATATGTTTTCTATCTGCTGAATACGGCGGCAGTCATTCTGGCCGGAGCAGTGCTGATTCCCGTTTTTGCACTGATCAGCGGTCACGCGCCGGATCGTTCTGATCTGTTCTGGCTTGTGGGATTTTCTCTGGTAGAATTCCTGGTTTCAAGCATATTCGGCGTGTGGGTGATTGCCCTCAACATGAAATTCAGCACGGGCAGTGCAAGGATTGTTCTGATTCTGGGTTCTGTGATCATGATGATAATCGTCACAGGAGGAACAGCTCTGGGAATCATGACAAGTGCAGATGATGCCGACTGGAATGTGCCTGCCTTCTGGGGACTTGTCGGATTCGGCGTACTTGTGCTGATTCTGACTGTTTGGATGTTCTGCATGAGTTTCCGCTGGGCGGAGCGAAAGGAGCTGTAAGACATGAAAGGCTTGTTATTAAAAGATTTTTATAATACCAGTAAGTTATTAGTGATTTATTTCTGTTTTTCGGTGGTGATTCCGGCGGGCTGGTGCTGGTGTTATCATCTGGAAGCGGCCGAAAATGATGCCGCAGGACAGAACTCTGTGCTTCTGGTGATTGTGCTGATTCCTGTTTTTCTGAGTTTTCTGGCGGATTTTCTCCTGATGAATTCTATGATTCTGGACGAACAGAATCATTATCTGTTATATGCGCTGACAACACCTGTGAACAGACTGACATATCTGAACAGCAAATATTTATATTGTTTTCTAACAGTAGGGGGCTGTGTGCTGACTTCTTCACTGGTGACGATGACCGGCCTGTTCCTGATCGGCCGGACAGATCTGCTGCTGTCACTGGCCGGGAGTATGCTGTTTGCTTTAGGCTTCGGCGCGTTCGCAGGGATATGCATCATCGCGGCCGGACTGAAATATAATGCAGTCAAGGCCGGGAGCATCATGAGCATCTGTTTCAGCATGACGGGCATATTAGGCCTGATGTCAGATAAACTGCATGTTTCAGAATCGGCCGGGCAGTTGCTTGCCAAAGGCGGCATCTGGGGCATTGGCGGAATCGTTCTGCTGATTTTTATGGGAATCGCAGTTGTTTTATTCCGGAAAAGCCGTTTCTGGATTATGGGAAAGGAGCTGTAAGGCATGAAAGGTCTGTTACTGAAAGATTTTTATATAATCAGGAATACAATCATCGGCACAGCTGTGACGATACTGGGCATATTCGGGCTGTTTCTGGTGCTGCTCTGCACGGTCGGAGCAAGAAACGGCGATGTTGCCGCTTTCCTGTTCGGCGCACTGTTTCTGACTGCTACTGTTATGAGTTCTGTATTAATCACATCTACGTTTCAGAATGATGAAAAAACCGGATGGATGCAGTATGCCTTTGCTACGCCTGTCAGCCGGAAACAGTATCTGAACAGCAAATATCTGTTTCAGCTGGCTGCCGGACTGGCCGGAGGCGTATGCAGTGCAGTATTTCTGATTCTCTGTTATCTGATAACGGATTCTTTTCAGTGGAATGTGCTGTTATGGGCGTTGTTCTGGATGGTTCTGGGGACGGCAGTCAGCATGATGGCAGGAATCTGGTATATTTCGCTGATGACAAAATATTCTTACGGAAAAGCATCTTCCATAGTGACGGCAGTATTTGTCAGCGGCTTTTTTCTGGCGATTGTTTCAGGATTTCTTCTTTATCGTCTGGTTATGCCGGCCGTGACAGAACAGAAAGATACAATTATTTTAATCAGGATTGCAGTACATGCCCTGCTGTATCTGCTTCCGGCGGCATTTTGCATCGCAACCGGAATTTTATGCTATAAAAGCTACCGCTGGATTGAACACAAAGAAGTCTGAAACAGTTTCCTGCTTGACAGTTTCCGGAAATCGTGGTATAATTTAGAAAATTCTCAAATCAGGAGCTGAATTATCATATGAGTTATCACGAAGTGCACCAGAAATTATACACGGCGGAAAGAGCTTTATATAATGCCGAAAATCTGCTGATTTTTGATACAGTTTTTGAAACAGGAGAATCGCCGCTGAAACATAGTCAGAATATCGAGTTATACGGCTGTATGTTCCGGAGCAGATATCCTGTCTGGTACAGTCACGGATGCAAAATGCAGGACTGCATTCTGGAAGAAGATGCCCGCGCCGGAATCTGGTATGCCAATGATATCGAACTGACAGATTCCATCTGCGCCGCGCCGAAGACTTTCCGCAAATGCAGCGGTCTGCTTCTGCGCAATGTAAGTATGCCCCATGCGGAAGAAATGCTCTGGGAAAACCAGAATATTCAGCTGAAACAGGTCACGGCATCCGGAGATTATTTCGCCAAAGGCTGCCGCAATCTGGAAGTGCATCATCTGATGCTGACAGGAAATTATGCATTCGATACAGTCAGAAATGCCGAAATCCGCAATGCCAAAATCCTTGGCCGCGATGCCTTCTGGAACTGTGAAAATATTACTGTGTATGATTCTTATATTTCCGGAAAATATATCGGCTGGAACTCGAAAGATATCACATTTATCAACTGTGTCATCGAAAGCGAACAGGGCTTCTGCTATATGGAAAATCTTGTAATGAAAAACTGTAAGCTGATTCATACAACGCTTGCCTTTGAATATGCTTCTGTTGATCTGGATATTGCCTCGGATATTGAAAGTGTGAAAAATCCGTCAGAGGGAATTATCCGGGCAGATCAGATTCATCAGCTGATTCTGGAACAGCATCGGGTAGACCCTTCTGCAACAAAAATTATCTGCCGCAAGCCACAGATCTGAAAAAACAGGAACACGGATTAATTTCCGTGCTCCTGTTTTCTGCATACTTGTGAGAAAATCTGCACAGCAGATTCCAGCAGAGCTTTTCTTTCACATGCTTCTTCCGGAGAAAGCTCCGGCTGAATGAGAATCACTTGAATTTCCGTCTTCTGCACAGCGCATCACCTGTATAAACTATGCCGGAATAATGATTTTTATGCCAGCCAGTCTGTGCCGAATCTTCCGGCAAGCAAGTCACACAGCACCAGTGCGGTCACACTGTCCACAACGACACGCGCTCTGTGAATGATTGCCGGATCGTGGCGGCCTTTGATTTCCAGCACAGCATCTTCTTTCCGGAAGAAATCAACCGTATTCTGTGCCTGATAAATCGAAGGCGTAGGCTTGACTGCACACTGGAATATAACCGGCATACCGTTGGTAATGCCGCCGTTGATGCCTGCATTGTGATTTGTCTCTGTAATAATCTGATTTTCCTGCATTCTGAAAGCATCGTTATATTCACTGCCGTAGGAATTCACCAGCGAGAACGCATTCCCGAACTGTACGCCCTTGACTGCCGGAATGCTGAACAGCGCATGAGACAGAACGCCCTCTGCCGTATCGAACCACGGTTCGCCGATGCCGGCCGGAAGATTCAGCACAGCCGTTTCCAGAATGCCGCCGATGCTGTCTTTCTGTTCGGCAGTCTGCCGGATTTTTTCCTGCATCTGTCCGGCCTTGTCATCATCCAGAACAGCAAATGTTTTCTGGTTCAGATTCCGGATATCTTCTTCAAGATTCCGGAATTCTCTGTCAGCAATGCCGCCGCAGGACTGAATATGCGTACCAATCAGGATATTTTTGGCTTTTAAAGCCGAAATGGCAACAGCACCTCCGGCGACAAGTCCGGCAGTAATCCGGCCGCTGAAATGACCGCCGCCCCGGAAGTCTTCAAAACCGTGATATTTGCAGTAGGCAGTATAATCGGCATGACCCGGCCGGGCAAGCGCACGGGTGGCGGAATAGTCCTTGCTTCTGGTCTGAGAATTGGGAATCATAATACTGATGGGTGTTCCTGTCGTCTTGCCTTCGTAAACGCCGGAGAGAATCTGAAACGGATCCGGTTCCTGCCGGGCAGTCGAAATGCTTCCGGAAGGCCGCCGCAGTGTCAGCTGTGACCGGATAAAGTCTTCCTCTACCGGAATGCCCGGCGCAAGGCCGTCCAGCACTACGCCGACGGCCGGCCCATGACTTTCGCCGTAAATTGTGACAGAAACGCTTTGTCCGAATGTATTTTTCATAATGACATCATCATCCTTTTGTACAGATTTAAGAAATTAAATTCAGTATAACATAAAAATTTCATCTTGTCAAGATTGATTGCAGGCAATTGAAAACAGATATAGAAAAAACGGTTGACATTTGCTGTTTTTTGTGCTATAATAATTTTCATCAGGTCAGAATATTTTTTTCGAGGTGATTGTCTTATGAAACAGCATCAGCAGCTGCGCCGTCTGACTGCCGCGGCATTGCTGGCAGCATTTACAGCAGTCGCAACGCTTGTGATTCAGATTCCTACGCCGACAAAAGGCTACCTGAATTTAGGCGATTGCTTTGTCAATCTTGCGGCATGGCTTCTGGGCGGAGCCTATGGCGCGGCCGCGGCCGGAATCGGTTCGGCGATGGCAGATGCCATTAGCGGCTATGGAATTTATATCCCGGCTACACTGATTATTAAATCCCTGATGGCGTTTGCTTCGTATGAGATTTATCATAAATTAAGTGAAAAAGGCAGTTTTACGGCAAGAGTCACGGCGGCCTGTACGGCTGAAATAATCATGATTCTGGGCTATGCCGCTTTTGAAGCTGTGCTGTACAGTTCTGCGGCGGCCGCTCTGCTTGGCATGAGTTCCAATCTGGTGCAGGGCATTATGGGGGCTGCATCTTCTGTGGTAATCTATGAAACTGTTCTGAAACGAATCCCCCAGTTCCATTCCCGGTAATTCTGATTTTGCACAGGCAGAGTTCTGCCTGTTTTTTTATGTATAAAATTCATGAAAATCATATTGACTAATCCCGGATTTTATGTTATAATATTAAAGAATTACATCTGTATGGCACAGGAGATTCACACATGCAAACGGCACATAAAGGAGAACTCACATGAAAAACGAAAAAAAGAACAATGCACAGATGAAATCAAATCAGATTCCGGATTTGCCCGAAGTGCCTTCTATTTCTAATATCGATACTCTGGAACTGGAAGATATGGCAAACTCTTTCCCGTTTGCCGAAATGCTCGGGACAGAACCCGAAGCTGTGCTGGATATCCCGTCTTTTTCCGGGCTGGATACGCTGGATATCGAATCCGCTGCCCAAATAATCGACGACCTGGAAGACGAAAATACCCGGAAAGAAATCCTGCCGGAAATTCCTGTCTTTTCTTCAGAAGAAACAGAAAAAAAAGAAGAAATGATTGAAATTCCCTCTTTTTCAGACCCGGCTTTTGATGAACCCAGTCCCGAAATTGCGCCTGATATTCTTTTGCTTTCTCAGGAAACAGAAGAGGATGCTATCCCTGCCATCCCTTCGTTTCTGGACGAGGCCGAACCCACAGAGAAAAAAAGCTCCGACCCGGAAACTCTGCCGGAAATCTCAGATTTTTATTCTTTTGGCAGCGAAAAAGGAAAATCTGCTGCCATCGAAGTGCCGGAACGCCCCGATCAGGAATTTACCGGCGATATGGCAGTAGAAGAGCTTCTTCCCCGGATTCCTTCCGTGCTGGACCTCAGCGAGATGGATATGCTCTCTATGCCCGGCAATGCCTATGACCAGGAACCCCTGATGGATGAAGAGGCCGAATATCTGCCGGAAATCCCTTCTGTTACCGACTGGGACAAGGAAGAAGAAGAGCTTCCGGAGTTTGACGAAGAAACAGAAGAACTCCTTACGCCTATGACAGAAGAAATGCTCGCCGAAGAAGAAATTGTCTATGTGGATGAAATGCCGCTCTCTGTCAAGGCCAAAAACAGTCTGCTGCGCGGCCATATCCGCAGTTCCCGTCAGCTGGTGCAGGTGGATGACGAACAAATCCGGAATATTCCGTATATGGATGAAAGAACGCTGCATGAAATCCGCCGCTATAAGCATTTTAAAGAAAATCCTGAATATCCTGCTGTCAAGCCCGTGCCCAAAGAAGTGACGGCCTATCTGGACGAGTTCCTGGAAGAAATTGCCTATATTAATATTGAACCGTCCAAACAGCGCGCGCTGAAATTATATCTCTGCTCTGTCCTGCCGGAAAAAAACCGTACCAGAGAAAACTGCTATAAAGCCTGGTACCAGGAAAAACATATCCGTACACTGCTTGACAGATATATTACCGGCCTGATCCGCAACCGTCAGATGTCCGGCCTCTCTGAAACAATGCTGAGGGAAGATATGCCCCTCTCTATGGATAAAAAAATCCTGACAGAAATCCTTGAGGAAATGAAGGAATTTGACAGAATTTATGAAACCCGCGGCGAATATTATATTCTCAAATATCCTTCTGTACTGGAATTCTTAAAAGAAAACACAGAGGAAAAAGACCAGCATATCGAAGTTATCCGCATGAAAATGGAAGGAAAATCCCTTACGGAAATTTCTAAAAAACTGGGCTATTCCAAAGACCATGTATCCCGTATCCAGAATAAATTAATCCGCCTTGTGCAGAAACTGTGCCTGATTAACAGTACCTCTGTCTATGAAGAACGCTTCCGGCCGCTGTTTGAACGCTATAATCTAAGCATAGAAATTTTTACCGCACTCACGAAAGAACCCTCTGAGGTCTACCAGTATCTTTCTATGATCTCAATCCCCGGCAGTTTAAAACCGGAAGAAATGAAGTATGACTTCGGCGTTCCGGACTGGATCCGCGCCGCCTGGAAATCTTATCAGGAAAACAAAAATTCTTGACAGCTCCGGCAGAATATGCTATAATAAAAAAGTTCTAATCTGATTGTATTCACGAAATGGAGGAATGATTTGTGAAAGAAAAACTGGAAGCTCTGCTCCGGGAAGGCAGAGAGAAAATCCTTGCTGCTGCAAATGAGACTAATTTGCAGGAAGTCAAGGCATCTCTGCTCGGAAAACAGGGCTCTCTGACCGAAATTATGAAAGAAATGCCTAAGCTTGACAAATCCGAACGCCCCGAAATCGGCCGCATTGTCAACGAGATCAAAGGCAGGCTGACCGCGCTGATCGAACAGCAGAGAGAAGAACTGGTGCTGAAAGCTTCTGAAATCCCTGCCGATTTCGATGTCACAGTGCCCGGTACTGCCCCTTCCGGCGGCGGACTGCATCCCATCACACAAATGTGCTATGACCTGAACGATGCTTTCCGCTCCCTGGGCTTTGAAATTTATGAAGAAGAAGATATTACAAGCGAATTGTATGCGTTTGATAAGCTGAATTTCCCGCCTAATCATCCCGCCCGCGAAAGCATGGATACTTACTGGCTGGCCGGACATGATACCGGCGCAACAAACGAAAAACTCTGTCTCCGGCCGCATCTGACCGGCGGAAGCGTCCGCTATATGCAGACCCATAAGCCGCCTTACAGATTTGTTTACCCCGGCAGAGTTTACAGAAACGAAACGACTGATGCACGTCACGAAAGAGCATTTTTCCAGTATGAAGCTTTGATTGTCGATAAAAATATCGATTTTGCTTCCGGAAAAATTATGCTCCAGAGCGTACTCTCCAAAGTATTCGGCAGAGAAGTGCCCGTCAGAATGCGAATCGGCTTCTTCCCGTTTGTGGAACCCGGCTTTGAAATCGATATGGGCTGCCTGGTCTGCGGCGGCAAAGGATGCAGTGTCTGCAAGAACGTCGGCTGGATTGAAATTATGCCCGGCGGTACGCCTCATCCTAACGTGCTCCGTGCGGCCGGCCTGAACCCGGACGAATTTACCGGCTTCTATGTCAATATCGGCCTTGACCGCCTTGTCATGATGCGCTATGGCGTGGATGATGTCCGTCTGTTCCACAGTGCTGACCTGAGATTCTTGCAGCAGTTCAAATAACAGGAGGAAAAAATCATGAAATTATCATTAAACTGGATGAAAGATTATGTCGCTTTTCCGGATGATTTGGACTTGAAGCAGCTCGCTTATGATTTAACCATGTCTACGGTAGAAGTCGAGGATGTCAGACCGCTGGCAGAAAGCTTTGATAAATTAATTGTCGGCGTGATTCAGGAAGTACTGCCCCATCCGAATGCGGATAAGCTCCGGATTTGTAAAACCGATATCGGCGGAGAAATCAAAGAAATCGTCTGCGGAGGCTCGAATCTTGCAGAAGGCATGAGAGTAGCAGTCGCTTGTCCGGGTGCCGTTGTCCGCTGGCACGGCGAAGGCGAACCCGTCGTGATCAAAAATGCTAAGCTTCGCGGAGTAGAGAGTTTCGGCATGATTTGTGCATCATCCGAAATCGGCCTTGCTGACCTGTTCCCGGCGAAGGAAGAAGCCGAAATTACAGATTTGTCAGCCTTCGATGTCCCTGCCGGAACACCGCTTGCAGATGCCCTCGACCTGAATGATATTATCTTGGAAATTGATAATAAATCTATGACAAATCGTCCCGATTTATGGGGACATTACGGAATCGCCCGCGAAATTGCCGCACTGTATCACCTCCCCCTGAAGGAAATCAAGAAATTTGATGCTTCCGGCATTCCGGCAATGAAAGTGGAAGTGCAGGACTTCGAAAGATGCCCCAGATATATCGGCGCAGAAATTGAAAATCTTTCTGTCAAGCCTTCTCCGTGGCAGATGCGGAACAGAATCTGGAAAGTCGGCATGAGACCGATTAACGCCCTTGTGGATATTACAAATTATGTCATGCTGGCAACCGGTCAGCCGACACATGCCTTCGATGCCGATCATATCAAGGGAAATATCGTTGTCCGCCGCGCGGCTGACAAGGAAGAACTGCTCCTGCTGAATGATAAAAAACTGGAACTGACTTCTGATGATTTAGTCATTGCCGATACTGAAAGCGCAGTCGGCCTTGCCGGAGTCATGGGCGGCTCGAAAGATTCCGTTCTGCCGGAAACAAATAAAGTCATTCTGGAAGTCGCTAACTTCAATGCCGCAGGCATCCGGAGAACCGCACTCAGATACGAGAACAGAACCGAAGCTTCTGCAAGATATGAAAAGGCTATCGATCCCGAACGCTGCGATCAGGCACTTTCCATGGCGATAGAGCTATTTAAGGAAATTTATCCGGAAATGGAAATCAAGGCATTTTCGGACAGTTATCCGGAAAAGCTTGTTCAGCAGGAAATCGATGTGCCCGTCAGCTGGCTGGAACATCGTCTCGGCAAGGAATTTTCACAGGATACCCTGACGGAAGTACTCGGCCGGCTGGGCTTTGCAACAGAATTCCATGAAGATATCATGCATGTAACGGTTCCCACATGGCGTTCCACAGGCGATATTTCTATTAAAGATGATATCATGGAAGAAGTCGCCCGTATGTACGGCTATGAGAATTTCGACGGCGAAAAGATTACAACTTCCTTCACGGGAGCAGTCAATCAGCTGGAAATCGATCTGGAACGCAAAATCAAGGAATATCTTGCATTCCGCTGCGGTATGCAGGAAATCTTCACTTATCCGTGGATGGAAGATCAGTATATCCAGGCTGTACTGGGAAGTACGGAGGGTATGCTGGCGATTTCCACGCCGCCTTCTCCCACGGAAAAATATATCCGTTCGTCGCTTCTGCCCAATCTGGTGAAGGCTGTGGCCGGAAATCTGCGCTATTACAGCGAATTTTCCGTTTTTGAAGGCGCAAGAGTTTTCTTCGACCGTAATTATACGTCCCGGTATGACCAGTCCGAACAGCTCCCCGAACAGAGAAAGCACATCGGCGGCGCATTTGCCGGCGATTATAAAAATATCAGCAGTCTGTTCCGTCAGGCAAAGGGCGTGCTTGAAAATATGGCGCGTTATACCCACATGGAAGCCCTCAGTTTCCGGCAGGAAGAAAAGCCCGTCTGGGCAGATGCCGTTGTATGGCTGAACATCTTCCGCGGCGATGTAAAAGTCGGCGATTTCGCTCTGCTTTCCAAAAAGGCCGCGCTGGAATCCGGTATCAAGAACAGTGCCGTCCTGCTGTTTGAACTGGATGCCGAACTGCTGAAGCCGTTTACTTCCAGAACAAACGAATTCACCCATCTGCCGGAATATCCTATGATGGATTATGATCTCTCCATGCTGGTGGAAGATTCTGTCAAGTGGGACGAAATCCGCGATGTAATTCTTTCCAAGAAAAAGCAGGGCAGCTTATTGCAGTCCGTTTCTTTCGTGGAAGAATACAAGGGCAAACAGGTGCCGGAAGGCAAAAAATCCGTCACAGTACGCTTAGTCATCGGTTCTCTGGAAAAAACGCTGACTTCCAGCGAAATCGAATCCTGTGCCGAAGGCGTAACCAAAGTTCTGCGCAAAAAACTGGGTGCGGAACTGCGTTCCAAATAAAATTTTATCCAATTACTGCACTCCCGAAACTCCGGGAGTGCTTTTTTGTCATAATTTCATAAAAAAAGCATTGACTTTATCGTAATTCTGTGCTATAATATAAATACAGACTGCTGAATTTTAATTAAAACGGAGGAGTATTATGGAAACTACTGTGACAAAAGAAAAAATCAGTCAGTTGACAGACAAAGCTCTGAAACTTGCTGATGTCCTGACCGAAGAAATGAATGCTCAGCATCAGAACGCTGAAAAATATAAAGAAAAATATGATAATGTCCTGAAAAGAGTGAAAGCTCTTCTCGATTCGGAAAAATAATATCAGAAAGTGAGGTTCTGTCATGCCAGATACAAATCAGAAATATACTGAAAAAATGATCGAGCTGAAAGCCGTCATTCAGGAATTAAGCAGCGCGGCTACACAGCTGTGCGCCGAAAATGAAATGAAAAATAAGGAACTCGAAATGCTGAAAGCACAGTATGATTCCAAAATTTTCAAACTGGAAGCCCAGCTCAAAGAAGAACAGGAAAAGTTTGCAATTGAAAAATCTAATTTCAAGGCCGAAAAACTTTCCTATCAGCAGGAAGTGACCGCTTTCCGCCAGCTTGCCGAAACTCTGAAAGAAGAAAAAGACAGATACAAGAAAAAAAAAGAAGACTTGCAGAAAAGAGACGAAGAAAGCAGGCAAAAGCACGAAGAAAATCTCAAAAGGGAAGCTGAACTGCTCCGGCAGGAAGAACAAATCGCTTCTGAACGCACTGCTTTGAATGAAAAAATCGGCGAGCTTGAAACCAGCTTGAAAATGGCAAATGACAAAGAACATCAGGCAAAATCGTATATTAATAAACTCAAAAAACAGCTTGCTCAGGAAAAAGAAGCTGTCAGTCCCGAACAGGATGCCAGAATCGCAGAGCTGGAAAAACAGCTGGAAGAACTCAATGCCCGCAATGCTCAGAATGAAGAGGCGTTTAAAAAACAAATCCAGGATTTCTCTGCCCAGAGTGCCGGAAATGAAGCCGTGTTCAAAAAACAGCTGGAAGATCTTGCAGATGCTTCCGATGCCAAGTTGCAGGAAGCCGAAGCTAAGGCCAATGCCCTGAAACAGGAACTGGATTCCCTCAAAGCACAGGCCGCCGCCCAGGAAGAACAGAACAGGCAGATCACGGAACTGCAAAAACAGGTGCAGGAACTGGCCGAGCAGAATGCCCGGCTGTCAGAGGTGACACAGCAGTCTGAAACCACTGATGCACAGGAACTGGACCAGCTCCGCAGCCAGCTGGAAGAACTCACCAAAGAACGCGATAATCTCAAAAATAAGCTGGATTATCTGTACACCGCTTCGCTTCTGGATGTCGAAAACGAGAAAAAACAGCAGAAGCCGGAACCTGCTCCGGAAGAAGCCGCAGAAACTACAGAACAGCTTGAAATTCCTGCATAACAGAAAACAAAAACTGCCGCAGTGTTACGGCAGTTTTTTTGTTTCCTGATACAAAGCCGCTACTCCGGCAATTCTCTGCGCAAACGCTTCCCGCACTTCCGGCGGAGAAAGAATTTCCATATCCTGGCCGTATTTCATCACCCAGCGGTAAAAGCCGTGGCCGATGCCGATTTTTGCCCGTATCTGAACCGTTTCCGGGTTTTTGTCATCCAGTACTGTAGCATACTTGCCAAACTGTTCCAGCATGTCATCCAGAAGAAAGCGTTTGATTTTCAGCGTGACAATTACAAAATCTTCCGGCTCGAAGATATCCAGCACAACGCCGTCCGGCTTCGGAATTTCGGCCTTGATTTTAGTCTCTTCTCCGGCTGTGATGTGCCGCATACGGTCTATTCTGTAAGTTCTGACAGTCTGATTTTCTGCGTTCAGGCATTTGAGATAAAACCGCTCGTTGAAATAAATTACCTGACAGGGAATCATGTCCCGGCGTTTGGTGTAATAATTAATCTGCTTATGCGTATCATACTTGCCGTACTCGAAATGAATTTTCCGCTTCTGTGAGATGATCTTGTGGACTTTGTCCAGATTATCCAGCAGGTTCGCCGAAGGTGCGGCCAGACTGTTCAGCGCAATGCGGCTGATTAACTGATGTACTTCTTCTGCGGAACATAGTCCCTCGAATTTCTTGATCAGCTTCTGTTTCTGTCCGGCAGATAAAAATTTATTAATGCTGACAGAATCGACAATAAACCGGATTTCGTTGAACGTAAAGCCTTTCCGGACAAGATAATATTCGGCAGTATTGTGTGCGCCGCGGCTGACCTGAATATTATGCCCGGTTGTCTGCAAACGGTTCAGATCTCTCCGGATGGTCAGGGCAGAAACATCGCCCAGATTGGTCTGCGCGGCAAGATAATGCTGAATATCCCGGATAGTGACTTTGGTATTTTTATCTGTCTGGCTGGTAAGATATTCCAGGATATAAATAATTCTTTCGTGTTCCATAAAAACCTCCTGTATATAATTTTTTAAAAAATTTTCCAGTTATAAAATTTCTGAACATCTGATATGCTATAATAAAAGCATGATATAGATGAGATAAACCCTGTTCTGCCGCCTGTGGGGACGGACGGCAGAACTCGCCGAATTTTCTTGAAACGAGTGATGCATAAATGAGTGTCGAATACGTCAAATCCGGAAAAGTATTGATCGACTGTACATATGATGAAGAATTTGTAATAATTCCGGACGGCGTGACACAGATAAAAGCCAAAGCTTTCAAAGACTGTGTGAATCTGAAAGAAGTCATTCTGCCGGAAAGTCTGAAAACTATCGGAGTTGCGGCATTTGAAAACTGTTCTTCTCTGAAAAGGATAGCTGTTCCGTCCGGAATTACCCGCATCTGTTCACAGACATTTTTAGGCTGCAATGCTTTAGAAGAAGTCATTTTGCCGGACGGAATTACTTATATCGGGGATATGGCGTTCACTGCCTGCACATCCCTGCGGCACGTCTCCCTTCCGGACAGTGTGAACAGCGTGAATTCCTATGCTTTCTCCGGATGCGATAATCTGCGTGAACTTCAGTATAGAAATCTGAAAATTCATATGAATTTTTCAGACTGGAACGAATTCACCTATCTCCAGCGTACAATTGAAATGATTCTCCGGGAAGATTACAGCATTATCATCCGCACTTCTGTGAAATATGACCTGCTCTGGCAGATGCTGTTCCGGAATCCCGAAAATAAAAAATTAAAAGATTATATTCATCAGTATTTTTCCAAAATTTTTCTGGTTCTGCTCGACCGGGACGATGCTGTCTCTGTCCAGAAAGTTCTGGATGATTATGATTTTATCAGTAAAAATAATATTAATACGTTCATCCGGTATGCCATCGAGCATCAGAGACTGCAAACACAGCTCCTGCTGATGAATTATAAATCTGAACACCATTTGCAGAAACAAAAAAATCTGTTTTTGTAAATCCGGTTCACAGGGCTTGCAATTTCTCCCGGTTTGTGCTATGATAATAGCAGCATATTTTATCACATAAAGGAGAAATTTATGAAAAAAATATATTTCACGCCGGAACATGACGGATTTTACGGCGCATATTATCCCAACTCGAAAAGCGTTTCCAAAACCATGATTGTCATGCTCGGCGATGATATCGACGATACTTTTGTGAAAGCCGCTGTCAGATGGCTTCATCCGCTGGAATGCAATGTAATGGCGTTGGCTCCTGCCAAAAAAGATTACGGACATCACAGCTATCCGATTGAGAGAATCGAATCTGCTGTGACATGGCTGAAATCTCAGGGACATGATAAAATCGGCATCTGCGGCGCATCCACAACAGGAATGCTCGCACTTGCGGCGGCATCCTATATTCCGGATATTCGTCTGACGCTGGCCTTCACGCCGTGTGATTTCATCATGGAAGGCTTTTATCGTGACGGTCTGGACGGCGTTCGGGAACGTCCGGGAGATTATGAATCCAGTCTCAGCTATCGCGGAAAACAGCTGCCCTTTCTGCCGTATGCCTATCGTCATCCGGAATACTGGCAGAAAATTCAGGAAGAGGCCAAACGCCGTCATGATATGATTGCAAGCCGCGATCTGTTTGACGAATCCGAACGGCTTCATCCCGTGCAGGAAGAAGAAAAAATCAAAATCGAAAACATTCGCGGCAGACTGGTCTTAATCGGCGCGGAAGATGATTCTCTCTGGGATACTTGCAGATACATCCGCCGGATGGATGAAAGATTAAAATCCAGACCGCACAAATGCCGCTACAGAATCATGACATATGAACACGGTTCACATTTTTGTTTTCCGCAGTCGATGTTGACGAGCGTTCTGCCGATTGGTTCAGGGCTGGCATTAGCGTGCTGTTTTGAATCGCTCCGGGATTTCCCGATTGAATCCCGGCAGATGCGCGAAGATCTGGATAAAAAATTATCTTACTTAATCTACAAATGGTAAGCCCTTGAAAAATTCCAGATATTCAGGATAATTTTCACTGACTTCTGTAAAAATCCGTTCCGCGTATTCTTTACGTTTTTCGAGATAATGCAGAAAGAAATCTGTATTGACATCAATCTTTCTTTTCTTACTCCGGAGTGCATCCACGGCGATGAAAATTCGCTGACGGGTATGCACTCCGGAGGTATTTTTTGTCATCGCATCGAGGATTACCTGACTGTCAAAGAAATGCTGTTTATCAGGATTCTGCCGGAAAGCATGTAATAATTCAGAATGCGCATACGCGCCGATGACATCCGAACAGGGAATATATTTGACAATTTCCTGATTGTCCTCATACCAGACGACTTTATACAGTTTATAACAGGCATCTGAAAAAATTTTCTTATCTCCTGCACAGAAAACCAGATCCAGAACACATACAGCAAGCTTTCCGTCACAGATAGCATTTTCTTTGATACGATACAGAAGGCCTTTCCGTTCGGATTGAACAGTCGTTTTCCAGCTCATATGCTGAATATCATACCATGTCAGGTGGCTTCCGGCAGGAAGTGTAATAACAGATTCATTTTCGTTTCCGATTCGCTCCGGATGACAGGGGAGTTCTTTTCGTTCGTTTCTCGTCCCTCGATAGGCATGAACAAACCAAGGAAGCATCATGGAACGCTGATATTTCGGCAAAAAATAAAAATACAAGGGAATACTGTGTGTAATGTCATCAAAAGCGAAATCAAAATTGATATTGCCGTGTGCTTGATGCATATAAACCGAAATCCAGCTGTGTGAATCATTGAAAGCGTTCTTTCCGAACGACAGCCAGTCACATTCCGGAACGGTAATTCCTTTGGATTTCTGCCCGACTAAGAGAACATACCGACCTTTATAATTTTTTCCGGATTTCTGAGGAAAATCCACATGATTCCCGATAATCAGCGTATGATTTTTTTCAAGCGGCGTAAACCGGAACGCATTGCCGTTAGTAACTCTCTGCATAGGGGCTTCAATGCTGAATCCCTCTAATCCGGAATAGGCAAACGCATGATTCTGAATATTCCAGCAGACAAACGGAAAATGAATATATTTCAGATTTCTGCATCCTGCAAAGGCAGATTCACCAATATGCTGTAATGTTTTCGGCAGACGGATTTTTTTGAGATTCCGGCAGGCGGAAAATGCCCGTTCCGGAAGGTCTTCCAGACCGTCAGCGAAGATGCAGATTTCAAGATTGCTTCTTGCAAAAGCGGATTCGCCTATTTTCCGGACAGTAGAGGGAATCAGGAGCTTTTTCAGAGTTTGATTTCGACAGAAAGCCTTTCTGCTGATTTCGTTGACTTTCAGATGATCAATATAAGCCGGAATGGTTAATTTTTTCGCATCGCCGTGATAGTTAGTAATTCTGACAGATTTTGATTTCTTCCGGAAAGAAAAACCTTTATTGACGGCTTCTTGTGCCGTGATGGATTTTTCCGGAATATTGACATTTTTCGCCGTGAAATATGCCGGAATATAGACATCCGGCGGCTGATAAGTTTTTTTGCTCTTGACAGGCTTCGGATTCTGAACAGTGGGAAAGGGAGTCTTTTTGACAGATGCAGGGATGAAATTTTTTTGGCGTGATTCATTTTTAGTTTTTTCATTCAGACTAATAAAAAAATCAGCAACAATCACGGCAATAACAACTAATGGAATAATTATATAAAACCAATCTTCAAAATCAGGATGCATGATAATCACCTCAATAGTCAATTAGCTTATAATCTTTGTAGAATCGCCCGAAATCTTTGATTTTTTCAGTATCGTGCATATGAATCAGAATCGGATAGAGAATTCTTACGGCACCGTCATCGAAACTCAGATAAGGCTTGAACTCCTGACTGATCTTGTACGCCGCCGGAAACTGATTTGATACCCATCCGGGGTCGCAGGAATAGACATAGATTTCATCCTTGACGAAGTCGGAAGCGATGGAATGTGTCATCATATTGAGTGAGGCCTTCGCCATGTTGGTATGCACATGACGGGCTAATTTCTGCTTGGTATTGAATCGACCCTCGACAGAGCTGACATTAATCACGAACTTCCGGACAGAATTATCATAAGCCAGACAGTGCCGGAGTCCGTTTGTCAGGAGAAAAGGCGCGGTCACGTTAATCAGCTGAACTTCAAGCAGTTCCTGCGGAGAAATTTCTTCAGGCTTGCGCACCCAGGAATTGGAAGTCGGCGTTTCGCTGTAATCAAGAATCTGTCCTTCCGGAACAAGCGAAAACTTCATAGAATCGCGCGGAGTCAGCTGCATCAGCTTGTCATCGCAGGGGAGTGTAAGCTGATTTTCCTGTATTTCCAGCTGTGCATAATAGTCATTGGATTTCTTGACGGTCTGGGCGGCATTGTTGATTAAAATATCTAACTTGCCGTTGCAGAGCGTTTCAATCTGCTGAATTAACTCCTGAATGCGGTCAACACGCATCAGATCAAAGCCGATGATGAATAATCTGTCTTTGAAAGAATCATAATCCGGTTCTTTCTGATAAGTATCCAGAGCCGATTTCGGATAGCGCGTGACAGTGATAACAGATGCGCCCATTCTTAATAATCTCAATGCCGCTGCATAGCCGATTTTGATTCTTCCTCCCGTGACGACGGCGAATTTTCCGGACAAATCGCAGGTTAATTTTCGCATATCGTCATTCATTTTCTGACAGGCCGGACAGATGCCATAATCCTCGATATTTCTTTGACGGCAGATTAAACAGATTCTCATGATAGAAAACACTCCTTGACAAACAGAATAAAATATGTTATGATTAACATATCGGTAGTTTATATATAAAACGCCCTCACCATCGAGGGAGAAACGGCTTGCCGTCCGGTCGTCATGGTATAGTTCATCGGAAGAACGGCCGCCCTGCTAAGGCGGAAGACTGCGGTTCGACTCCGCATCCGGACGTAAAATTTGCCGGTAGTTTATGATAAAACACTTTCTCCCCATCTGGAAAGAGAAGCGAAAGCACGGTTTGTAGAGTAGCTCAACTGGCAGAGCACCAGATCCTCAATCTGGGGGTTGGCGGTTCGACTCCGCCCTGTACAACCTTACCGTTAGTTTATAGAAAACAGTATCACCATAGATACAGAAACGGAGAAATTCGTCCGGCAGACGCACATAGCTCAGGGGTCAGAGCACCGGCCTCCAAATCCGGAAGAACGAGGGTTCGACTCCCTCTGTGCGTTTCGCACTATTTGATAGTGCGCAGATTGAAATTGCTGATAGTTTAAGAAAAAACATCTTCCCAATGAAGAAGATACAGCGGAAGCAGTTCAGCATACGTGTATAGCTCAGGGGTTAGAGCTCCGAATCTTCAATTCGGCAACGAGGGTTCAAATCCCTCTGCACGTTTTTTCCGGTAGTTTATGATAAAATATCATCCCAATGATGAAGAAGCAGGGGAATCCTGCCCGGATGTCCGCATAGCATAGGGGTTAGTGTCTCGCCTTCCAAGCGAGGGACGAGGGTTCAACTCCCTCTGCGGACATCAGCATGATAGGAATATCATGCATGATTAAATTCCGGTAGTTTATGATAAAATATCGCTCCAATGGCGAAGAAGCAGGGGAATCCTGCCCGGTATGCCCGTATCGTTCAGCAGTGAGGATGCTAGATGTGCCACTCTAGAGACGAGGGTTCAACTCCCTCTGCGGGCATCAGCATGATAGGAATATCATGCATGATTAAATTCCGGTAGTTTATGATAAAATATCATCCCAATGATGAAGAAGCAGGGAAATCCTGCCTGGTATGCCCGTATAGCTTAGAGGTTAGAGCAGCTGGCTACGAACCAGTAGGACGAGGGTTCAACTCCCTCTGCGGACATGCAATCGGTAGTTTATGAAAAACAGCGTTCCGATAACGCAGAAACGGGGAATCCGTCCGATTGGCTCGCATCAGTGGCAGAACACCATCCCGCAGTTGGTGCGGCCGGTTCGATTCCGGCTGTGAGCTTTCTCCGGTAGTTTATGATAAAAATATCATCCCAATGATGAAGAAGCAGGGAAATCCTGCCCGGATGTCCGCATCGTTCAGCAGTGAGGATGCCCCCCTCATCTGGGGTTGACGGCGGTGCAAATCCGCCTGCGGACATGTACATAGTTTTATTTTACTATAAAATGCGTTAAAAAGCAAGTAGTTTATCAAAATAAAAACGCCCTCCGGATGAGGAGAGCGTTTTTGTCATCATGTCAGAAAAAGATATGTCAATTACTTGTTGTTGACAGCTTCTTTCAGGTTTTTGCCAGCCTTGAATGCCGGAGCCTTGCAAGCCGGAACATCCTGCATTTCGTGTGTTCTGGGGTTCTTGCACTTTTTAGCGGCACGTTCGCGCACTTCAAACACGCCGAAGCCTGTCAGAGTGACTTTGTCTCCTGCCACGAGTGCATCTTTTACGCTGTCGAAAACGGCATCTACAAAAATGCCAGCTTCCTTCTTGGACTTACCAGTTTTTTCGGCAACAGCCTGAATCAGTTCTGCTTTTTTCATAATATGAACTCCTCCAAAAAATAATTAATATACTAGTATTATATACGATTTCCAGCGATTTGTCAAGAATTTTACGAAAAATCGGCATTTCTGTGCAAATTCACGCCAAATGCGGCAGGATTTTAGGCAATATACTATAAAAAAGTCCCTGAAAACCGTGGATTTATGCTTTGTCAAGTCCGCGGCGCAGTTCCTGACACAGCGCGGCAACATGCGGAAGAGCTTCCTGCTGATATTCGCCGATCTGGTTGACTACGGCACTGCCGACAATTACGCCGTCGCAGTAAGAACCCATTTTCTGTGCGGCCTCTCCGTTGCGGATGCCAAAGCCGACACAATAGGGGATTTTGGAATATTTTGCAATCTCCGAGAAAAAGGCATCAAAATCCGTGCTGAACTTGTCTCTCATGCCCGTCACGCCCACGGAAGAAACACAGTATAAAAAGCCCTGTGCGGCCGAGGCGATTTTTTCAATGCGTCCTGTCGAGGCCGGCGTGACAAGACTGATATTATAAACAGCATTGCGTTCGGCGGCTTCCTGGAATTCGTCATGCTCTTCAAAAGGCAGATCCGGAACAATTACGCCGTCAATGCCGACTTCGCGGCACTTGTCGAAAAATGCATCCGTGCCGGAACGGAAGATTGTATTGGCATAGAGCATCAGCAGTAAGGGCATATCAGTCTGTTTTCTGAGTTTTTCAACCATGGCGAATACTGCTTTCAGGGTAGTGTGATGATCGCGCAGAGAACGCAGGCTGGCTTCCTGAATGACTTTGCCTTCTGCAATGGGGTCGGAGAACGGTACGCCGATTTCGATGATATCTGCGCCGTTTTTCTCCATTTCGAGCACGGCTTTTTCCGTGAGGTCAAGACCGCCGTCTCCAGCCGCGATATAAGTAATCAAAGCTTTTTTGTTCTGTGCTTTCAGCTGTTTGAATTTCTCATCGATTCTGTTAGACATTTAAATTCACTCCTCTGTATCTTGCAATCTGCTGAACGTCTTTGTCACCTCTGCCGGAGAGGTTGATAATCATAATCTGATCTTTCTGCATTGTGGGTGCGATTTTGAGTGCGGCGGCCACGGCATGGGCAGATTCCACAGCCGGGATAATGCCCTCTGTTCTGGAAAGATATTCAAATGCCTGAACAGCTTCTTCGTCCGTGATGCTGATATAATCCGCACGGCCTGTCTGGTGCAGATAGGCATGTTCCGGGCCGATGCCGGGATAGTCCAGTCCGGCGGAAATCGAGAAGACAGGAGCAATCTGGCCTTCGTCATTCTGGAGAAATACGGATTTCATGCCATGGAAAATTCCCAGATCGCCTTTTGTGAGAGTAGCGGCATGGAATTCTGTATCAGCACCTTTGCCGCCGGCCTCTGCGCCGACCAGCCGGACAGATGTATCCGGAATGAAATCATAGAAAATACCCATTGCATTCGAGCCGCCGCCCACACAGGCAACAACACAGTCCGGCAGTCTGCCTTCTGCTTCGAGAATCTGCTGTTTTGCTTCTTCGCCGATGATTTTCTGAAAATCTCTTACCATAGTCGGATAAGGATGCGGCCCCATGACAGAGCCGATGCAATAGAAAGTCGTCGCGATATTGGTTGCCCAGTCGCGCATGGCCTCGTTGATGGCATCTTTCAGAGTTGCCGTACCGGAATCGACTCCTGTAACTTTTGCGCCGAGCAGTTCCATTCTGTAGACGTTCAGAGCTTGGCGTTCCATATCCTCACGGCCCATATAGACTTCACATTCCATATCGAAATAAGCGCAAACAGTAGCGGTGGCCACGCCGTGCTGACCGGCACCTGTTTCGGCGATTACGCGCTTTTTGCCCATTTTCTTGGCGAGAAGCACCTGACCCAGCGCGTTATTGATCTTGTGGGAGCCTGTGTGATTCAGATCTTCGCGCTTGATGTAGATTTTTGCGCCGCCCAGGTCTTTTGTCATTTTGTCGGCATAATACAGCAGTGACGGCCGGAATGCATAATTATGATATAAATCCTGCAATTCTTTGAGAAATTCCGGGTCTTTGCTGTATTTCTCGTAAGCCTCCTGCAATTCAGAGACTGCATTCATGACAGTTTCGGGGACGTACTGACCGCCGAAATCGCCGAATCTTCCGATTTTGCTCATAAATAAAACTCCTTTTCTTAGTTTCTGATAATCTGCATGATAGTTTTAATTTTGTCAGAATCTTTTTGTCTGTCTGTCTCGACACTGCTGGAAAGGTCTATGCCGAACGGCTGAACGGTTTCAACAGCTTCGGGAACATTTCCGGCTGAAATGCCTCCGGCGAGGAAAAACTCATGTTTCGGCCGGTTTTCTTTGATGATATCCCAGGGCGCAAGCGTACCTGTTCCGCCGTGACTGACGGCTGAAAAGCTGTCGAGGACAAGCTTGTCAACCGGGAGAGCATCAGCCTTTTGAATATCCTCCGGCGTGCGGACACGGACAGCTTTCCAGATTTCCCCGTGAAAGATTGTTTTAAGCTCCCGGATATAATATAGATCTTCTTCGCCGTGGAGCTGAATCACGTTTAATGCTTCGTGATAGGCGCATTTTTTGATTTCTTCAATTGGTTCGTTCACGAAAACGCCGACAGTCCGGATTTTTTTATCAAGATAAGATTTCAGTTCATAAAAAGTTCCTATGACAATGCTTCTTCCGAAACCGCCGGAAAGAATAAATCCGGTATAATCCGGGGGATACTGGTTCAGAATCTGAATATCTTCCCGTCTTCTGTTTCCGCAGATTTTTATTTTTACATTCATGCCGTACCCTCTCTGAGCTGATGAAGCGTTTCTGTGATATGATCACTTCTCATGAGAGTTTCGCCGATTAAGACTGCATCCGCGCCGTTTTTCTGCACGGTTTTCATATCGGCATTATTTTTGATTCCGCTTTCAGAGACAAGAAGCTGTCCGGGCTGTCTCATGGAAGCAAGTTCGGCAGTTGCCGAAAGATTGACTTCAAATGTTTTGAGATTCCGGTTATTGACCCCGATCAGCCTTGGATTCAGTTTCTGCACCCGTTCCATTTCCTCACGGGTATGGACTTCCAGCAGACAGTCAAGCCCCAGCGAGTGAGCTAAACTGAAATAGTCCTGCATTCTGGCATCTTCCAGCACGGCGGCAATTAACAGAATTGCAGAAGCTCCTAAATATTTTGCTTCATAGATCTGGTATTCGTCAATGATGAAATCTTTCCGCAGAATGGGAATACTCACAGCATTTGCAATATGTTTGAGATATTCACTGCTGCCCTGAAAATAATGCTCTTCGGTCAGGCAGGAAATGCAGTCTGCACCGGCGGATTGATATTCTTCTGCCAGTTCGACAGGATGAAAATCCGGCCGGATCAGGCCTTTCGAGGGAGAGGCTTTCTTGACTTCACAGATGCAGGAAAGTCCTGATTTTTCCAGAGCCTGAATGAATCCGGCTTTTTGGGGGGCATGTTCGGCAAGGGTCTGCATTTCTGCGGAGGAGATACGCGCTTTTTCGGCTTGCAGCTGAATTTCTCTCTGTTTGCAGATGTCATCCAGAATCATGAAATCACTCCATTTCGTTGGTAAACTTGATGAATTCGTCCAGTTTGGCAAGAGCCGAGCCGTCATCAATTGCTTCGGCGGCTTTCCGGATGCCTTCGGCCAGAGTTTCGGCCGCGCCGTAAGTGTAGAGGGCTGCGCCGGCGTTCATCAGGACAATGTCACGCTTTGCGCCAGTGACGGAACCGTCCAGAATGCCTCTTGTAATCAGAGCATTTTCGGCAGGCGTGCCGCCGACAATTTCAGATTTTTCATAGCGTTTCAGGCCGAATTGTTCGGGAGAGATTTCATAAGTTCTGAGTTCTTCGCCGTTGACTTCGGTTACAGTAGTCGCATCAGAAACAGAAATTTCGTCCATGACATCATTTCCGAATACGACCATTGCACGTTTGATGCCGACTTGCTGGAGCACGCGTGCCATGATTTCGGTCAGGGATTTTTCATAAACGCCCAGGACGATATAATCAGCTTTGGCCGGATTAGTCAGAGGGCCTAAAATGTTGAATACAGTTCTCACGCCGAGCTGACCTCTGACCGGGCCTACAAATCTCATGCTGGCATGATAGCTCTGCGCAAACAGGAAGGAGAGTCCGGTTGTTTCCAGGCATTTTTTAGCCTGTTCCGGTCTGGATGCGATTTTCACGCCGAGTGCTTCCAGAACATCGGCCGCGCCGCTCTTGCTGGAGACACTCCGGTTGCCGTGTTTGGCGACTTTTGCACCTGCGGCGGCTGCGACAAATGCAGAGGTTGTCGAAATATTGAAAGAAGCACACTGGTCGCCGCCTGTTCCGACAATGTCAATACTGTCAGCTTCGTCCGGAACAAGACTTGCTTTGGCTCTCATGCCTTTTGCGAATCCGGCAATTTCGTCCGGGGTTTCGCCTTTTGTGGCGAGTGCTGTCAGAACTGCGGCAATCTGAACCTGTGTTGCCTGGCCGCTCATCAGCATATCCATGCAGTCTTCCGCTTCCTGAATTGTGAGATTCTGGTTCTGCATGAGTTTGCTGTAATAAGGCTTAAGATTGATTTTTTTCTGTTCCGGTTCGGCCGGGAGAATTCCGGCAATGATCAGGAAGTTTTTCAGGATTTGTTTTCCGTCGCCTGTCAGAATCGATTCCGGATGAAATTGCAGTCCGTAAGTTTTGTGGGAATTATGGGCGGTGGCCATTACCTGACCGTTTTCATCCAGAGCAATCACGCGCAGACAGTCCGGCAGGGAAGTTTCATCTGCAATCAGAGAATGATATCTTCCGGCTGTGAACGGAATCGGCACATGACGGAACAGAGGATTTTTTTCTTCAAAACGGATTCGGCTGGCTTTTCCGTGCATCAGCTGATGTGCCGGAATGATCGTGCCGCCGAATGCCTGTACAATCGACTGATGCCCCAGGCATACGCCAAGAATCGGGATTTTTCCGGAAAAAGTCCTGATCGCATCGACAGAAACTCCGGCAGAATCCGGATAGCCCGGCCCCGGAGAAATCACAATGGCTTCCGGATGCAGGGCTTCAATTTCCGGAACCGTGATTTCGTCATTGCGCTTTACCAGCAGATCGGGGTACATTTCGCCGATGTACTGGCAGAGATTATAAGTAAAAGAATCGTAGTTGTCAATAACCAGAATCATGACTGTCTCGCCTCCTTGATGGCATTCAGCATAGCTTTTGCTTTGTGAGTAGTTTCTGCAAATTCTTTTTCGGGATCAGAATCGGCCACAATGCCGGCACCGGCCTGCACATAGGCTTTTCCGTTGCGGAACAGGATTGTCCGGATGGCAATGCAGGTGTTGATATCGCCGTTATAGCCGAAATAGCCGACGGTTCCGCCGTACAGACCGCGTTTTTTGTTTTCCAGGCTGTCGATGATTTCCATTGCTCTGACTTTTGGTGCACCGGAGAGCGTTCCGGCAGGAAGCACAGCCTGCAAAGCATTCATGGGCTTGCATTCCGGGCGGAGTTTGCCTCTGACATCCGAGACAAGATGCATGACTTTGGAATAGCGTTCTACATACATGTAGTCTGTTACTTCAACAGAACCGTATTCGCTGACACGTCCCAGATCGTTCCGGCCAAGGTCGACAAGCATAGTATGTTCGGCGCGTTCTTTTTCGTCAGCAAGGAGAGATGTTTCAAAAGCTGTATCTTCTTCATGTGTCTTGCCGCGCGGACGGGTTCCGGCAATGGGTCTTGTGGATGCCGTGCCGTCGATGACTTTTACCAGCAGTTCCGGAGAAGCTCCGGCAATTTCATATTCTTTTGTCTTGAAGTAATACAGATACGGCGAAGGATTGGTTGCACGCAGACGGCGGTAAACTTCAAAGCTGGACGGCGGATTTTCTGCTTCAAACCGCTGGGAAAGCACAACCTGGAAAATATCCCCGGCATAGATTTTTTCTTTTGCCTGCCGAACCATCGAGATATATTCTTCTTTGGTGACGTTCGAGCCTACCCGGACAGCAGGTTCATCATCGCGGGACTGTCCGCGGCATTGACAGCTGTCAATTTTCGCAGCAATTTCAGCAGCGCGGAGTTCGGCTTTCTGATACTGTTCTTCCAGATTGCCGGAAGCATCCAGCTGAATCATGACAATTGCATTGCTGTTAAGATGATCATAGGCAACAAGTTCGTCATAGCCGAACAGGTGAATATCCGGCATCTGGATATCATCTTCCGGAATATTGACAAGCTTTTTCTCTGTATACCGGACTGCATCGTAACCGAAATAGCCGATCAGGCCGCCTGTAAAATAGGGAAGGTCTTCAAATTTCGGCGATGTTTTGGCATCGAGCATAGCCTGCAATCTGGCAAAGGGGTTTTCTTCGGTTACAGTTTCATGAACGCCCTCTGTAGTGATATGCATCTGTGAACCCTGACAGCGGATTTCCTGGCCGGGATGGAAGCCGATAAAAGAATATCTGTCCCATTGTGCGCCGTTGCTGACACTCTCCAGCAGAAAGGCGTTTTCCTCGCCTTCTGAAAGTGCAGTATAAATGCTGATAGGGGTTTTGTGGTCGGCCGGGAATGTGTAGAACACAGGAACAGAAGTATATTCTCCGGCAAGCCGTCTGATCTCTTCCAATGATGGAAACAACATAAATAAATCCTCCTTGTTGCTAGATTAATTTTAAATTAATTTTAATCAAACACGGCATAAAAAAAGCCAATCTTCCCATACTATGGGACGATTGACCGTTGTGCCACCCAATTTCAGATAATTCTTGAAAAAATTATCCCTCTTTTCGGATACTGACATATCCTGCCCCGATAACGTAAGGCACACGGCGCAGGATACTGAAATTTTCTCCTTTGCTCCTCACAGACCCATTCACTTCAAGGCATATGTACCGCATTTTCACCAGCTGGCGGCTCTCTGAACACTGTGTCAGGAAGTTACTTACTTCTGCTCTCAGGATTTGACTTTTTAAAAACTAAGATGATTATAACATATCTGAACGCATTTGTCAAGAGTTTTTTTCAAAAAAATTAAAAATAATTTTCTGAAACTACTTGCCATTTTTGAATAAAAATGGTATAATATCTAAGAGCATGTTTGCTTGAATTCTATGCGGAAATAATATAATAAATAAAAATTATCAAAAGAAAGGGTTATCTGAATCATGAGTAAAGCTTCAGCAATACAACACTCGAATATTGCTTCACAGAAACAGGGTACCGCTGAAAGAGATTATGAAATCTGGGTAAAACGGATTTTATCACTGCTGAGTCCGCTGTACTGTGCATTTATTATTTTTTTTGCGTATCATTCTGTTTTTTTCAAGCTGGTGCTGCTGGATGTTTCCAAAGCATGTATGGCAGTCACGGGCGTTTCGGTACTGGCACTGGCGGCAATGCTCTATACAAGAAAACAGTTCCTGACAAAACTATGCAGTCTGATTATGCTTCCTGCAATGGTCTTTCCGGTTATGATTTATTTCGGGCAGTGGGCAATCCTGATTCCGCCGCTGATTGTTTCGCTGATTATTTTCTTTCTTTCCGGGTACGGAGAAACGGCCAAAACCGTGTGGGGAACGATCTTTCTGCTGATCTACTTACTCGGTTCGCTGGTTTATTTTCTGGTAACATCCATGTTTGCGCCGTCTACTGTGACAACACTGGTGCAGGAAGGCAATTCGCCCTCCGGTCTGTACCGCTATGAAGTCTATAATACAACAGACAGCTCCAACGGCAGTACAAAAGTCACTGTCGAAAGCAATACTATGGACGAGGTGTATTATCATCTGTTCTGGTTTAAAATCCGGGGTTTGTCCCATGATGTTGTCATGGAACGCCCCCTGAGAGACCCTCAGGATATCGAAATCACATGGGATACCAAAACCCGTCAGGAAATTACAGAGGATATTATTGCAATCTCTGAAAACGTAGAAGTTACACTCAGTGATGCACAAATGGATTTGCTCGGCTGGGATGCCTATCAGGTTACGTTCAATAACGGTCAGGTGCTTTCCATGAAACAGGGCGATTATCATCAGACTGTCATCAAACTGGGCGCAAAGGAACAGGAAGCTCTGGATACAGACAAAACACAGCTGAAACTCGATCAGATGAGTGATAAGGCTAAAAAACGCCTGGGCATTACGGTAGAAGACTTCAAAACAGTTAAGTTTACAGATCTGACAGAGGAAAACCTGGCAACACTGGGTGTTCCGGAGCAGGGCGATGTGATGTATTATAACGGCAAGGTAGTATTCCGGTATTATATTGCAATTCTGGAGCAGTATTTTGATATTTCCAAGCAGGATATTTCTCTTCTGTAAAAAAATCATGAGTTCGCCCGCAGGGGTGAACTCATTTTTTGAGAAACAGACAGCAGATTTTCATATTTTTTACAAAAACTGCCTTGACATTTGGAAAAATCTGTGATAAAATGAAAATATAATTAATTAATTCAGGAGGATCTATCAACATGAGCGAGTTTTTCAAAAACATTAAAAAAATCCCTTACGAGGGCAAGGGTTCTGACAATCCGTTAGCCTTCAAATATTACAATCCGGATGAAGTCGTTGCCGGAAAGCCTATGAAAGAACAGCTGAAATTTGCGCTCTCCTGGTGGCATACCATGGGCGGCGACGGTACAGATATGTTCGGTGTCGGCACAGCCGATAAAACATGGGGCCAGTCCGACCCCGATGCAAGAGCCATCGCCAAAGTCGATGCCGCTTTCGAGATTATGGACAAGCTCTCTATCGAATATTACTGTTTCCATGACAGAGATCTGTCTCCGGAATACGGTTCTCTGGCAGAAACAAACCAGAAACTCGACAAAGTAACGGATTATATCGCAGAACGCCAGAAAGCTGACCCGTCTAAAAAGCTCCTCTGGGGTACGGCAAAATGCTTTGATCATCCCAGATATATGCACGGCGCAGGCACTTCTCCCAGTGCGGATGTTTTCGCTTATGCTGCTGCACAGATCAAGAAGGCAATCGAAGCAACTGTCAAGCTCGGCGGCAATGGCTATGTTTTCTGGGGCGGCCGTGAAGGCTATGAAACTCTGCTGAATACCAACATGGGCTTAGAACTCGATAATATGGCGCGTCTGATGACGATGGCCAAGGATTACGGCAGAAAAATCGGCTTTAAGGGCGATTTCTATGTAGAACCCAAGCCCAAGGAACCTACCAAGCATCAGTATGATTTCGATTCTGCAACTGTGATCGGTTTTCTGAACAAGTATAATCTTCAGAATGATTTCAAGCTTAATATCGAGGCCAATCATGCAACACTCGCACAGCATACGTTCCAGCATGAACTGAGAGTGGCAAGAGTCAACGGCATGTTCGGTTCTATCGATGCCAATCAGGGTGATACGCTTCTGGGATGGGATACTGACCAGTTCCCGACAAAT
>DFJS01000072.1 GCA_002373165.1 Ruminococcus sp. UBA3665 | reverse complement strand
TGTCTTGACAAAGGGGACACTTTAAGTTCAGGGTCATCACCAAAATTTTCTTTTGCTTCTTTCAGCTGCATCATAGATTTTTCAGCAGCATTATCCTGTAATGCAGTATAGCCTTCTGTCATTTCTTTAAGAAGCTTATTGGCTCTTTCACGCATTTCAATCGACATCAGCCCCATACTTGTAACGATATCTTTAGTTGCATTCGCCAAATCCAGCTGATATTTTTCAAGTGCTTGCCTGCGATGAATACAACACTGCCGTATTCGCCGAGACATCTGCCAAAGGCAAGACCGAACCCGGTAAATACTGCCGGGCGGATTTCCGGAAAAATAATCTGCCAGAAAATCCGTGTCCGGCTTGCGCCAAGTACGCCGGCAGCTTCTTCATAGGACGGGTCGAGTTTTTCTAAAATCGGCTGTACCTGACGGACAACAAACGGAATGCCGATGAATATCAGCGCAATCGTGATGCCGGCTCTGGTATAGGCAATATCAATCCCGAAATTTGCAAAGAATTTTCCGACAAGTCCGGTATTGGCCGTCAGTGATGTCAGAGCGATTCCGGCGACTGCTGTGGGAAGAGCGAACGGCAGTTCTATCATGCCGTCTATCAGTTTTTTCAGGGGAAAATCATATCTCATGAGTACCCATGCAAGAATCACTCCCATCACGGCATTGACGGCAGAAGCAATCAATGCTGTCAGGAAACTTACTTCAAAGCTTGCGAGCACGCGTTCTCTTGTAATCGTTTCAAGCACTTCCTTCGGACTTAACTTCGCTGTGAAAACAACCAGAGAAGCAAGCGGAATCAGAACAATCAGGCTTAAAATCGTGACTGTGACACCCATGGAAAGACCAAATCCGGGAATGATGCGTTTATTTTTATGTTTCATGCGCCGTCACCTTATTTCTCGTAAATCTGGTCGAAGATGCCGCCGTCAGCAAAATGTGTTTCCTGTGCTGCCGTCCAGCCGCCGAAATCATTGATAGTCACAAGATTGATATTCAGGTCAAATACACTGCTGTATTCCTGTAAAATTTCCTGATTGGAAGGTCTGTAATAATTATCTCCGGCGATTCTCTGTGCTTCATCAGAGTATAAATAATTCAGATATTCCGCAGCGGCTTCTTTGGTGCCTCTTTTTTCAGCAACGCTGTCAACGATGGCAACAGACGGCTGTGCCAGAATGCTGATGCTCGGAGAAACGATTTCATAATCATCAGGCGCATCACGCAGAGAAAGATAGGCTTCATTCTCCCATGCGATTAAAACATCACCCTGACCGTTCTCAACAAAAGAAGTAGTTGCACCTCTTGCGCCGGAATCCAGTACAAGCACATTCTGGAATAATTTCTTGATGAATTCTTTGATCTGCGTTTCATCGCCGCTGTAGAGCTGATCGGCATATGCCCAGGCAGCGAGATAATTCCATCTTGCACCGCCGGAAGTTTTCGGATTCGGAGTAATAATGCCGACATCATCACGGACTAAATCATCCCAGTCAAGGATATTTTTCGGATTGCCCTTTCTGACCAGAAATACAATTGTAGAAGTATACGGCGAACTGTCAAGCGGAAATTCTTCAATCCAGCCTGGTTCAATCAGTCCGGCATCTTCCACGGCTTTGACATCATATTCCAGTGCCAGCGTGACAACATCGGCTTCAAGACCGTTGGCAACTTCCAGAGCCTGTTTGCCGGAACCGCCATGAGACTGTGTAATCTGAATATCATTTCCGGTCGTTTCCTTATAATGCGTTTTGAAAATTTCGTTATATGCTTCATACAGTTCTCTGGTAGGGTCATAAGAAACATTTGTCAGTGTGACTGTGCCGTTTGCATTGGCGGCGGCCTGGACAGCTATGCCGGCGGCATCAAAACGAATTATCGTTTCAATGCCAAACAGCTTGCGATTGCAGATACGAAAATCCGGCAGCTGATAAAACTCTCTGATACTCTCCATGCAGATGATTTTCAGGAACTGATGTATATCTATGAACTCCGGGAACGCCTGACCGTCTGCCGGAGCGTGATTGCGCATCTGAATGCCCGTCATGAAACAAGATGGCATAGTTTCGCTGAAAATCTGGACTATCCCGAAAAAGATGACATCAACTGGAAAAAATATGTCAATTCCAGACTCGAAAACGGAGAAATTAAAATCATCCTCAGGGATGTTATATATGGGGGTGCGCCTTATGAGCATCATAATTGATAAAAATAAATGCATCGGCTGCGGAAAATGTCATGAAGTATGTCCGGGAACGCTGATTAAACTCGGCAGTGACAAAAAAGCATTTATCAAATATCCAAAAGACTGCTGGGGCTGTACATCTTGTATTAAAGAATGCCCTGTTTATGCAATCCGCTTTTATCTGGGCGCAGATATCGGCGGTATGGGCAGTCTGGTGCATACGGAAAAAGAAGGCGATATTCTCCGCTGGGTGATTGATAAGCCCGACGGAACAGTTTCTGAAATCCGTATTCATACAAAAGAATCCAATCAATATTAAATTTACAGGGGGTCATGCTGATGAGTCAGATATCACATCTGGATGAACTGGAAGCAGAAGCAATTTATATTATCCGTGAAGTAGCCGCAGAATGTGAAAAGCCTGTCATGCTGTATTCAATCGGAAAAGACAGCTCCGTGATGCTGCATCTTGCCATGAAGGCATTTTATCCGGAAAAACCGCCGTTCCCGTTCCTGCATATCGATACAGGCTGGAAATTCAGGGAAATGATTCAGTTCCGTGACGAAACGGCTGAAAGACTCGGCATTCAGATGCTGAATTATACCAATCCGGAAGGCGTGAAAAAAAATATCAATCCTTTTGACCACGGCGCAGCATACACAGACATTATGAAAACCCAGGCTCTGACGAAATATGAGTTTACTGCTGCATTCGGCGGTGGCAGACGTGATGAAGAAAAATCCCGTGCCAAAGAGCGTATTTTCTCTTTCCGGAATGCCGCCCAGGCATGGGACCCGAAAAATCAGCGTCCCGAAATGTGGAAATTATATAATACAAAAATCCATAAAGGCGAAAGCATCCGTGTTTTTCCCATCTCCAACTGGACAGAAAAAGATATCTGGCAGTATATCCAGCGTGAACAGATTCCGATTGTGCCGCTGTATTTTGCGGCAGAACGTCCAGTCGTAGAGCGTGACGGCAACCTGATTATGGTGGATGATGACAGATTTCCTCTCCGTGACGGAGAAAAACCGCAGATAAAATCCGTCCGGTTCCGGACACTGGGCTGTTATCCCCTGACAGGCGGAATTGAATCCACTGCAAGTACACTTGATGAAATTATCGCTGAAACACTGAGTTCTGTAGAATCAGAGCGCACTTCCAGAGTTATCGACAATGAAGCCGCCGGCAGTATGGAAAGACGCAAGAGAGAGGGGTATTTCTGATGAAAGGATTATTGAAATTTATTACATGCGGCAGTGTGGATGACGGCAAATCTACACTGATAGGGCATATTCTCTATGATGCAAAACTGATTTATGCCGATCAGGAAAAAGCTCTCGAACTCGACAGCAAAGTCGGCAGCCGGAGCGGTCAGATTGATTCTTCATTTTTTGCCAAGTGGTTCCAGTTCAATACTTACCGGAAAGTCATATTCTGATATGACTGTATAACTGTTGATGCTGCCTTACAGAACATAAATTATAAATCAGAAAGAAGGTTATCTTATGCCAATTCGTTTACGGGAAAATATGCCTGTTCTGGAAAAACTGGAACAGGAAAATATCTTTGTCATGTCCGAACAGCAGGCTTTGCATCAGGATATCCGGCAGCTGAAAATTGCAGTCGTCAATATTATGCCCCAGAAACAGCAGACAGAACTGCATCTGCTCCGGCTGCTGTCCAATACGCCCTTGCAGACAGAAGTGATATTCCTGCGGCTTGTGACACATCAGTATAAAAATATCACAAGTGAGTATCTTGAAAAATATTACCGGACGTTTGATGAAATCAGAAATCAGAAATTCGACGGACTGATTATCACAGGCGCACCGGTTGAAAATCTGGAGTATGAACAGGTAGACTACTGGAAAGAATTATCTGAAATTATGGAATGGAGCAAATCCCATGTTACCTCGGCTTTATATCTGTGCTGGGCGGCACAGGCCGGATTATATTATCATTACCAGATTCCGAAATATCCGCTTCCGGAAAAGCTTTCCGGCATTTATCAGCATTATCTGACGGCGGCCCATGCAAATCTGACACGGGGCTTTGATGATATATTCTATGCGCCGCACTCCAGATATACCGGAATCCGTTCGGAAGATATTTACCTGACGGAGGGAATTGATATTTTAGCAGAATCCCGTCAGGCAGGTGCTTATCTGATTGCATCCAAAGACGGAAAACAGGTTTTTGTCAACGGGCATCCTGAATACGAAGCCGGAACACTCGCAAGCGAATACTGGAGAGATGTAAAGAAAAATCTGCATCCCAATCTTCCGGCAAATTACTTTCCGGAGAATAATCCGGAACTCGCGCCTGTGATGACCTGGAAAGCACATTCTAATTTATTATTTTCCAACTGGCTGAATTACTGTGTTTATCAGGTGACACCTTATGAACTGTAAAAATAAAGCACAATGCAGGGCTGATTTGTTCAGCCCTGCAATTTCATGTCTGATTTCTGAAAAGGGTTGCAAAAATTTGCAGACTATGATATAATAATACTGTATCCGAAATTTTTAGAAAGGGAACCAGTCATATATGAGTATTTTTGTAGAATTCAAAAATGTAAACAAAATCTACAAAACAGGAGAACTTGAAATTCAGGCACTCCACGACGTAAATTTTGAAATCGAAAAAGGAGAATTTTGTGTCATTGTTGGTGCATCCGGCGCAGGAAAAACAACCATCCTGAATATTTTAGGCGGCATGGACACTCTTTCCGGCGGAGAAGTATGGCTTGACGGCACAGAAATTTCATCCTACAGCAAAAAACAGCTGACTGCCTACCGCCGCTATGATGTGGGCTTTGTATTCCAGTTCTATAATCTTGTACAGAACCTGACTGCAAAGGAAAATGTAGAACTGGCCGCCCAAATCTGCCGGAATCCGCTTGATGCCGAAACTGTTTTAAAACAGGTAGGATTAGCAGAACGCATGAAAAACTTTCCGGCACAGCTTTCCGGAGGAGAACAGCAGCGCGTCGCAATCGCAAGAGCACTGGCAAAAAATCCGAAAATTCTGCTGTGCGACGAGCCAACAGGCGCACTCGACTACCAGACAGGAAAAGCTGTCCTGAAACTGTTGCAGGATACTTGCCGGAAAAATAAAATGACCGTCATCGTCATCACGCATAATTCTGCCCTGACAGCAATGGCCGACAGAATTATTACCGTAAAATCAGGCACAATAGAAAGTATGAGGCAAAACAGCCATGTTGTTGATATTGCCGACATAGAATGGTGACAGTATGAAAAAATCAATGATGCGAAAAACAACTCTCAGAGAAATCAAAGGCACATTCGGACGGTTTATGGCAATTCTTTCTATTATCGCGCTTGGTGTAGGATTTTTTTCAGGTGTCAGAATCACGACCCCTGCAATGGTACATACAGTCAACGCATTCTGGCAGGAAAAACAGCTTTATGATTATCGTTTGATTTCCACATTGGGCTGGGACAGCGACAATGTGCAGGCATTCCGGAATATGCCGGATGTCCGTTATGCTGAAGGCTCGAACAGTATTGATCTCCTTGCTTTGAATCATGAAAATGTCGAAATTGTTCTGAAAGCATATACCCTCCCTGAAAATATCAATCAGCTGCGCCTGACAGAGGGACGAATGCCGCAGTCCGGCAATGAATGTCTCATGGATGCCAGCAGACCCTGCGGTCTTGCAGTCGGCGATATCATCAGAATATCAGAAGACAACGAAGAAGATACCCTCGATACGCTGAACTATACAGAATTAAAAATTGTCGGCATGGCGGATTCTTCTCTTTATGTAAATTTTGAACGCGGAACAACATCTATCGGAAACGGCAGTGTAGAAGCGTTTGTCTATCTGCTTCCGGATGCTCTTGACCGTGACTTTTATTCTGAAATTTATATCCGGTTCGACCATGATTCCGTGATTTATTCAAAAGAATACAAAGATGCAATGGAACAGCGTTCCGGCTCATGGGAAGAACTGACTCAGCAGAAGGCCGATTTGCGTTACCAGCGTATCACAGACGATGCCAGAAGCGAATTGCAGGACGGCAAAGACGAGCTGGAAGATAAACGCGCCGAAGGTCAGCAGGAATTGGACGATGCCGAAAAAGAACTCGCTGACGGCAAAAAAGAACTCGACGATGCCGAAAAAGAACTCGACAACGGCAGAAAAGAACTCGATAATGCCGAAAAAGAATTAACAGATGCAAAAAAACAAATCGAAGATAACGAAAAGAAATTAGACGATGCCCGGAAAGAACTCGACAATGCCAGACAACAGTTAGATGATTCTGAACTGCAATTGAACGATGCCAGACAGCAGTTAGATGATTCCGAACTGCAATTGAACGATGCCAGACAGCAGTTAGACGATTCCGAACAGCAGCTGAATCAGGCTAAACAACAGCTGGATGATTCCAAAATACAGCTTGATTCCGCTGGTCAGCAGATTGCCGACGGCGAACGTCAGCTGAATGACGGTCAGACTCAAATCAATTCCGCTTTTGCAGAACTCCGCAAAAATGAGGAAATTTTAATATTTTCTGAAAACGAACTCAATACGCAGGAACAAGCCCTGAATGCACAGCTTTCTCAGATTCCGTGGGAATATCTCACCCCCCAGCAGCAGGCTCAGTTTACTTATGCACGAGAACAAATCTCACAGGGCAGAGCACAGATTGAAGCCGGAAAACAACAGATTTCGTCAGCCTATCAGGAATTGAACATCCAGCAGGAAATTTTAAATCAGAAACATACTGAATTAGAAGCCGCAAAAGCAGAATATGAAGCCGGAAAAATTCAGTACGAGGCAGGCCTTGCACAGTATGAAAACAGTCTGGCACAGTTCCAGGAAGGCAAAGCACAGTATGAAGACGGCCTGAAACAATTTGAAGAAGGTCAGGCACAGTATGAAGACGGCTTGAAACAATTCCTAGACGGCAAAGTGCAGTACGAAAACGGCGTAAAAGAACTGGAAGACGGCAGGCAAAAGCTCGCCGACGGCAGAAAAGAATATGAAGACGGCTTGCTGAAACTGGAAGATGCCAGAAAAAAATATGAAGACGGTGTCAGAAAATGGCAGGACGGTAAAAAAGAATATGAAAACGGTCTGCATGAATATGAAGACGGCAAAAAAGAATTCGCTGAAAAAATTGCCGATGCAGAAGCTGAAATCGCCGATGCAGAACAGGAAATTGCTGATATAGATCAGCCAGATACGTATGTGCTGGACAGAAATACAAATATTTCCTATGCCTGCTTTGAAAGCGATTCTCAGATTGTGGAACAGGTTGCAAGAGTATTCCCGATTTTTTTTATATTAGTCGCCGCAATGGTGTGCATCACTACTATGAACCGTATGGTAGAAGAACAGCGTACCCAGATTGGCACACTGAAAGCCCTCGGCTATTCAGAATCTGATATTATGGGAAAATTTGCATTCTACTGCGGAACAGCGGCAGTCATAGGCTGTGTATTAGGCTATGCCATAGGAACTGTCCTGTTCCCGTCAGTCATCTGGATGTCCTATGAACTGATGTATATAGAAATTCCGCTGACTTATATTTTCGACTGGAAATTATCCTCTTTGTCTCTACTGGCATCTCTGCTTTGTTCGATTGGTACAACATGGATTGCCTGTCATGTGGAACTTGCCGAAACAGCGGCCGGACTCATGCGGCCAAAAGCTCCGAAAGCCGGAAAACGAGTTTTTCTGGAATATTTCCCGTTTCTATGGAACCGCCTGAAATTCCTGTACAAAGTTTCCATCCGGAACATGTTCCGGTACAAAGGCCGCTTCTTCATGATGGTACTGGGAGTAGGCGGCTGCACAGCTCTGCTTCTGACAGGCTTCGGATTGAAAGATACCGTTGCAGGCTTTGCCGATGTACAATATAATGATATCGTAACAGCAGATGCAGAAGCTTCGTTTAAAACAGATATCGGCGAAACTATCCCGGAAGAGCTGGAAAATTCGCTGAATTCTCTGACAGAAGAATATATGTTACTGAATCTTTCCAGCTGGGATATTCTTTACGGCGATAACAAAGTCAAAGCACTGAACATGATTATTCCTGTCAGTGACGGCGATTTCAGCAGTTATATGCATCTTCACACAACAGACGGCGAACCTCTCAGCCTTCCGGGTACTGATGAAATTCTTGTCAGCAATTCCGTAATGGAACGATTCGGCGCAGAACTTGGAAAAACAATCACTCTGCGCAATGAAGATATGGAAGAACTTCATGTGAAAGTAACAGGCGTATTTGAGAATCATGTTTATAATTATATTATTCTGTCACAGGACACGCTGCAAAAACAGCTAGGCAGAATTCCCACATGCAACGGCGCATACATGAATTTCCCTGAAGAAACAGATGAATATCAGATTTCCGCAGAACTTTCCAAAAATGAACATATCACAACAGTTTCTCTGTTTTCTGAAATGCAGGAACGCATGGCAAAGACAATGGGAAGTCTGGACTATATCGTATTGCTGGTAATTGTATGTGCGGCCGGACTGGCATTCATCGTGTTATACAACCTGACGAATATCAACATTACAGAGCGAATCCGCGAAATCGCTACCATCAAAGTATTAGGCTTTTTCAAGAACGAAACATCAGCCTATGTGCTCCGCGAGAATATCGCCCTGACAGCGGTCGGCATCATAGTTGGCTTAGGTCTGGGAATATTGCTTCACAGTTTTGTGATATCGCAGATTATTGTAGACCTGGTATCATTCAAGACACGGATACTGCCTATGAGTTTTGTTTACAGTATTCTTCTGACATTCCTGTTCAATATCGCAGTCAATGCCTTCATGGGAATCAAGCTGGAAAAAATCAACATGGCAGAATCTCTCAAATCCATCGAATAACATCAATAAAAAACAGCTGATATGGGAAGTTTCTCATATCAGCTGTTTTTTTGAAAGCCGCCGGATAAATTTTGTAAGCAAAATAAACGATACTGCCATCATAACAGCTTCCGTGACCGGCTGTGCCCAGAGCATACCATTTAATCCGAACCAGCGGTTCAGCAACAGCAGCAGCGGAATATATAAAATCAGCTGCCGGACGAGCGTAATGCAGAAAGCATAAAGCGGTTTTCCCATTGCCTGAAATGACATGCGGCACATGGACACAGTCCCCACAAACGGCAGAATCCACATCAGCCTGTGCAGAATATGCGTACCTGTTTTTATGACTTCCTGGGATTCTGTGAAAATATCAATCAATGGCGAAGCAAATATATAATAAAACAGCATGAGAACCAGTTCTGTTCCGGTTACTGCGGCAACTCCGGCTTTCAGTACCTTCTGCATACGTTCTGTGTTTCCTGCTCCGTAGTTATAGCCCATGATGGGCTGTGTTCCCGAAGCAAAGCCCTGATAAACATAACTCCCCAGAGAAAGCACTTTCTGTGCAATGCCCATTGCAGTGACGGTCAGTTCGCTGTAACTGACTGCAAGATTGTTATTGACTGTATACGCGGCAGAAGTCAGGAGCGTTTCCAGAGATGCAGGCACTCCTACCCAGTAAATTTCACGCAGAATTTCAGCAGAGGGCTTTATCTGTCTGACTGACGGATACAAAAGCGTCTTTCTGCGGAGATAGTACAGAACAGAAATTCCGAAACCTGCCGCATTACTCAGTATCGTAGCAAGAGCCGCTCCTCGAATCTGCATATTGAATTTAAAAATCAATAACGGGTCAAGTGCAATATTCATAATAGTTCCCACAACCATGCCTGTCATCGAGTAGCGGACAGAACCTTCACTTCTCAGCAAAGCTCCGATTGTATAACTGCCCATGGTGAAGAAACTGCCAAGCAGAATTACCTGTACATACTGCTGTGTATACAGGAAAGTATTTTCTTTTGCTCCCAGAAGCCTGATCAGCTCCGGAAGAAAAGCAAGACCTAATCCTGTAACCAGCACGCTGTTGATGAAAGTAAGCGTAAAAGCCGAAGTCAGAGTATGTTCGGCCTTTTCTTTTTCATCTGCTCCCAGACAGCGTGCAATAAAAGAGGAAGCTCCTGTACCAACCATATTGGATACGGCAACTGTCACCATCATCACAGGATAGGCCAGATTGACTGCCGCCATCTGGTAGTCATCTCCGGTCAGGCCGATGAAATAAGTATCTACCAGATTATACAGAACCATGATAAACATACCAAATATCAGCGGAAGACTCATTTTTATGACGGCTTTTGCAGGTGCTTCCTGGCTGAGTGTATAAATTCTTCTGTCTTCTTTATGTTCCATTTTTCACTTTCCAATCTGATAAAATTTCTGTTCTTCATCACATAAGTATAGCACAGAAATGCAGCTGCTGTCAAGTGAAAATACAGGAATCGATAAAATTGAACAGATTAAGAGACAATTTCACTGTTTTCCGAGTTTCTGCGGATAAGAAATATTAATTATATTTATTATAAAATAAAATTATGCTATTTCACCATAAAACGAAACATATCAGAACCGAGAATTTTCACACTGCACTGATCTGCTTCCCGTTCAAGAAGGGCGATTTCTTTTTCAGATAACTGAATAGTTACTGCTTCCCAGAGCTGTTCCACCTGATAGGGTTTCCGGCATCCGCAGACAGAAACAATCCCTTTCGATGCACAGAATGCCATTGCTGCCTGCGGAATCGTGATCTGATACTGCTTTCCGATATGATGCAGCAGAACATACAGAGAATGCAGTTTTTCTCTTTTTCTCTGAAACATCAGTTTCATGATGGATTTTGAAGATTTCACTCTTGGGTCGGTCAGCATTCCTTCTTCGAGTACCGCCCATGCCCAGAATGAAATCTGGTTTTCTCTGCACCAGCCGACAACGCCTTTTTCTTCCCATTCACGGTTAATCAGACTGTAATGATTCTGTACGCCGTATAACGGAATACCTGCTTTATCCAGAATAGATTTTGCTTGTTTGCATTCTTCCAGTGTGAAATTAGAAATTCCGATATTTCTGATTTTTCCCTCATGATAAAGCTGCATTATTTCTGTAAGATTCTGTTGAATATCCATCGGCAGATGAAGCCAGTAAATATCTACATAAGAACGTCTGAATTCTGACAAATCCCGTTCCAGAGATTTCCGCACCTGTCCGGCACGGTATTTTCTGAACGGTGTAAATTTTGAAGAAATATAAATATCCTGTGTGCCGAATTCGCCAATCATTTTCTGCGCTTTGCCGAAACCGTAATCCTGCGCCAGATCAAAAATCAGCAAATCCTTTTCTTTAGCGGTCTTCATGCTTGCGATTAAAGTTTTGTTATCGACACTGTTTCCGCGAATCAGCTTTTCATAGGCAGAGCTTCCCCATGCGTTTGTGCCGATGACAGCTTTTGGCTTTAAAATATCCATACTGCACCTCTTTAATCTTTCCGGAATCTGTAAACAGCCAGACGGTCATTGAATTTTCTGAAAAACAGATTTCCGATTTTGCCGGCAGCGGAATATTTTTTCATTTCCTCAAAGAAACTGATTTCACGGAGCATTTTATAGCCGCTGCATAAAAATTCAAGATCTCTGCCGTCAGCAATGCCCCAATGAAACTGTGCATTTGTATTTTTGACAGTATCATGATATTTTCCGTTATCGGCCGCCATAGGATGCATCAGTTCGGCTAACAGATAGCCTTTCCCGAAATAATCACGGATATGATGCAGTAAATTTTCTACTTGTTCTTCTGTGAAATACATCAGCAGACCTTCTGCAATGATAATTGCCACACGGTCATCAGGAATAGTTTCTGTCCATGTATCGCTGAATAAATCGCCTTCAATCAGAAATTCGCGTTCACGTTCTGCAAAGCATTTTCTGCGAACAGCGACAGAATCCGGCAAATCCACATTATACCAGAGAACAGTGCCGTTATCGACTCTTGAAAATCTGTCATCGAATCCACAGCCGATATTGACAACGACTGCATCCGGATACTGTTTCAGTGCTTTTCTGATTTCATTATCGAACAGAATTGTTCTTGCAACGACACCCTCATGAGATAGAAATTTATCATACTGTTCCGTATCAATGCCCAGACTGCTGATAATTTCAACAGCTTTTCCGTCATAGATTCTGTGATTGGGGCGTTTGCTTTCATTCGCCTTGATTGCAAGCGGAATCAGGGCAGTTTCCTGCACATCGCCCAGCTCCAGATTCACAGATTTTTTTATTTCAGCGGGCTTTCTTGCGACACAGTGCAGACGGAAAAAATCACGTTTTTCAAACGATTCCATATGCAGACCGGCGTTTTCGCAGAGTTTCCGGACATCTTCCTTTCCGTAAACTCTGACATCGCCCTTTCCGAAAAGATTCACTACCGGAAGTTCCACATGATTCATAAACCAGCGCACAGGCTGATATTTTGCCGTCATATCACGCAGAATCAGCCTGCCGCCCGGACGGAGAACACGGTACACACTGTTGAAGAAATCCTGCACATTCGGATAATGATGAAAACTCTGACAGCAGATTACTGCATCGAACGAATTTTCCGCAAACGGCAGATTTTCGCAGTCGCCGACAAACAATTCCACGCCCTGCATTTTCTTTGCTTTTGCGACTTCTATCATTTTGGGGGTCAGGTCAATGCCTGTATAATGCTTATCAGGATATTTTTCATGCAGAAGTGTCAGCATAGGTGCAGTTCCGCATCCGCAGTCGAGCAGGTCAGTGAACGGTTCTTTTTCGAGTTCTTCCAGCACATCCGGATAGTCTTTCTTACACATGTTATATACCCCTGCATGGTCAGTTTCGTAGACCTCAGCGGCTTTTGTGAATTCACTGATAGATAAATTCTTGTATTCTTTGCTTGTCATAATTAAGATTCTCCTTTTTATTTTATAAATCTGATTTGAAGTTAGCTCTTGCTAATTTATTTTATTATAGCACGATTATGTGAAAAAATCAAGTATCTGTTTCGGGACTTTACAAAAACAGACACTCTATCAACGAGTGCCTGTCTTTCAAATTATCCATTCAGAAGACTCCGGAATGCTCTGATTATTTCAGGGTAAAGGAATCGGAATGACAGATACGGCGCAGATAATTTATTGACAATGACCGAATTTTTATCTGCAAGGACTTCCGCATTGCCGAAACGCCGGGAAAGTGCATCGCCGTCCGGGTACTGCGGCTTTGTATCGACGGAAAGAAGCGGCCGGCAGTTCTCCAGAAGCAAAGAAAATTCGTTCTCCAAATGATGCAGACGGTCAGAATTTGTCACATAAGCATATTCACATTCCGCGCCGTCAGGGGAACAGCCCCAAACAGCAGCATGATCGGGACATAAGAACAGCGTATGACAGAAACGCTCTCCTCTCTGTTTCAGACTGTAAAACGGTTCAATCCGTCCGCTGAGATACAATGGCAGCCAGCTCTGAATGGCAGTCAGCATTTCCGGAATATTTCGGTCTACATTGTGAATAATACGGATATGTACCCCCATTTGCAGACAGCGGAACATCAGAGCCGCCCACTGTGACTGATAACTGCCTGTCATCCAGTCCATAGGATGATCTGAATACAGCAGGATTTCCTGACCTTTCTGTACACTGCTGAGAAATCGTGTGACAGCGTTCCGCAGGCCTTCACTGCCGAGATAGTATTCTGCTATGCTGTCATCAGGAATAACAGAAATTTCAGAAATTTTCTGGGGTTCTGCGGTCATTTTTTCAATGCTGCCGATAAATCTTCGCACAGAAACAAGATCAATATTATCCGTAAATCCGCACAGCCAGTCCCTCATGACAGAGGCACTCAGATTTTCCGGAGGAATTGCTGTCTGTTCTGCAAGTGCAGAAAGCTTTCCGTCTTTTTCCATCCTGCTGAACAGTGCATCACAGATTCGTTTCAGCGATTCCGAGCCGGATTTTGGAAAACGCTCGCCTCTGTGCAGTCTGGAAATATAAGAATATTCTATTTCAGAAGCATTTGCAAGTGAGCCGTTGTTCATTTCTGCAAGTTTCATGAGCATATCGAGCTTTCCGGAAAATTTTGCAGTACGATTAGCATGATCTTTGATTGTTTCGGGTATCTGGCCGGAATAAAGCCAGTCTGTCATGGAGTTTGTCAGATTTTCGTCAGAACTGCATTGTATCAGCATACACAGCTTATCAATCTGATTGGTTTCAGAAGCAAATAACAAAATACCCTCTGTAAAATGCCGTATTGTGGGGCTGTTTGGTTTCGGCACTCTCGAACCGCTCCGCAGACGGCTGAACGATGTCGCAGAATGATTCGTAAGCCTTGCAATATCGGCACACCCTGCATTCAGGAGATTCATCAGCAAATTAATTTTTTCACACAGCACAGTGTCATCCTCCTTTTTATTTATCATAACACAGATAATCAGAAAAATCAAGACTGGCAAGAAAAAACAATATTGTCAGGCCGTGCCAAACTATTGACTTTATCATAATTTTGTGATATAATAAAATCAAACAGTTTTTCTATCTTTCAACAGTTAAAGATTGGAGGTATTTACATGAAAAAACAATTATTCCCGATTATTTTATCGGCAGTCATGGTCTGCGGAGCCGGTGCGGTTCTCACATCACAGCCGGATATTGCCATATTGACAGCATCCGCAGAAGACACGGCTATTTCAAAAGATTTAATCCTGAAAGCAGATACCGTCTATGACGGTGATTTGTACATTACAGGCGGTACATTGGATTTGAACGGTCATTCCCTCACGGTCAACGGAACATTATACCAGTCCAGCGGTACGCTGGTCATCGGCAAAGGAATTATGAAAGTTTCCGGCAATTTTGAACTGCAAAACAAAGACGGTTCCTACGGCGACGGCGAACTGAATATGTATTCTGCCGGCGGTCTGCTGGATGTTGACGGAGATGTTATCATCAATACCACTGCAATAGCCAACTATCAGGACAGCGGAACACTCAGAATCGGCGGAAATCTGTCAGTATACAATCCTTACGGCGGCAAAGGATACCAGGCATATCACAATCATGTAACAGAATTTAAGGGCAATGTCATTCACGAGGTCTATTTTGAAAGCCCGGACTATAACTACATGAATCAAGTGAAAACAACAGACGGCGGTCAGATTCTGTTAACCGGAGGAACAACAGGCTTCACGCTTGCATCTGATGTCGCTCTTGCTGACGGCAGTGTAATTTCCGGTTCCCGTGAACTGAATTTGAACGGTTACACGCTGACGGCTGACGGCAGTTTCACGCAGGACGGCGAGCTGACTGTCAATGTTTCCAGCAGTAATCTGGAAGTGTCCGGCAATTATTACCAGCCAAGCGGAACACTTGTCATCGGCAAAGGTTCAGCCCACATTTCCGGTAATTACGAACTCCAGAACCAGAACGGCAGCTACGGCGGCGGCGAACTGAATATGTATTCCGCCGGCGGCCTGCTGGATGTTGACGGAGATGTTATCGTCAATACCACTGCAACAGCCAACTACCAGGACAGCGGAACGCTCAGAATCGGCGGAAATCTGTCAGTATACAATCCCTACGGCGGCAAAGGCTATCAGGCATATCACAACCATGTAACAGAATTCAAGGGCAATGCCATTCACGAGGTTTATTTTGAAAGCCCGGACTATAACTACATGAATCTGGTCGGCATGGGAGATAGCGGACAAATTCTCCTGACTGGAGGAACAACAGGCTTTTCTCTTGCATCTGATGTGACTTTTGCGAATGGCAGTACCATTTCCGGCAGCCGGACATTGACTCTCAACGGGCATACTATGACTGTTGACGGCGATTTCACAGAGAACGGCTCTCTGACCGTCGATGTTACTAAGAGCAATCTGGAAGTTGCCGGTACTTATTATCAGCCGGACGGCTTGCTGGCGATTGGCACAGGTTCAGCCCATATTTCCGGAAATTATGAACTCCAGAACCAGGACGGCAGCTACGGCGGCGGCGAACTGAATATGTATTCCGCCGGAGGATTGCTGGATGTTGACGGAAATGTCATCATCAATACTACTGCAACAGCCAACTATCAGGACAGCGGAACGCTCGTTATCGGCGGAAATCTGTCAGTATACAATCCTTACAGCGGCAAAGGCTATCAGGCTTATAATAATCATACGACAGTATTCAAGGGCAATGCCATTCACGAGGTCTATTTTGAAAGCCCGGACTATAACTATCTGAATCTGGTCGGCATGGAAGATAACGGACAGATTCTCCTGACAGGAGGAACAACAGGCTTCACACTTGCATCTGATGTGACTTTTGCGAATGGCAGTACCATTTCCGGCAGCCGGACATTGACTCTCAACGGGCATACTATGGCTGTTGACGGCGATTTTATTCAGGCTGGTGCATTGACTGTTGACACAGCTAAAAGCAATCTGAACGTTGCAGGAACTTATTATCAGCCGAACGGCGTGCTGGCGATCGGCACAGGCCAGATGCATATTAACGGAAATTACGAACTCCAGAATCAGGACGGCAGCTATGGCGGCGGCGAACTGAATATGTATTCCAACGGCGGTCTGCTGGATGTTGACGGAAATGTCATCGTCAATACTACCGCAGAAGCCAATTATCAGGCCAGCGGAACGCTCGTTATCGGCGGCGATCTGTCAGTCTCTGCGCCTTACGGCGGAAAGGGTTTCCGTTCCTACAACAATCATGCAACGGAATTCAAAGGCGGCAAAGCCCATACTGTAAATTTTTATGACAAAGAAAGCTATTTCAATATCATCCGGCTTGGCATAGGCGATTCTCTCGAATTCACAGGCGCACTTTCCGGTATTGCACAGGGTTCAAATCCTGCGCTTGCCGTTTCTCCTGCCGAGATTGCAGACGTATCAGGCCTGACCGTGACGGGAATTAAAAAAGGCGAAGGCAAAATTACATTTTCCAACGGCGCAGGCAATGTTTCCAAGACTTTACTCATCGTCGATACAGTTCAGACAGATCAGCCGATTGTAACACCTCCTGTAGAACCGACTATTCCGGAAGTAACATTATTGGGCGACGTGAACAAGGACGGAAGTTTCAGCGTTTCGGATATCATTCTGCTGCAAAAATGGCTGCTGAATAAGCCGGATACACATCTTGTCAACTGGAAAAACGGCGATTTCGACAATAACGGAAAAATCAATATTTTCGATCTGTGCCTGATGAAACGGGCATTGCTGAATCAGCGCAATGAAGCCGAAATAGCTGCAACCAACTTCAATATTTATACTGTCTATAACAAGCCCACTGCGGAAAGCACGTTCACGGTCGATAAAGAGTATACTGTCACTTCTCTGATGACGTATCACTGGAATAACGGCAAAGGTACGCAGATAACCGGTACAATCAGTCTGCTGGAAGACGGTGTCAGCATGGGTACCTGGACAACAGTCGGCGCAGAGGGCATGTACAGCACACCCAATGCGTGCTGGTGGGCATATCCTGCAAATCTCACGCTGAAAACCGGTCATACTTACACTATCATTGATTCCGAACCGGATACATGGAGCCAGAACGGCGGTTCAGGCGGTCAGGGATTTTTTGAAGTGCAGGGCATTGCCAGATAAAGAAATTCGCATTCTGATAAAAAAGCTCTGAAAGCGTTCTGACCGCTTTCAGGGCTTTTTCTTTCCTGTCTTGCAATTTGCAGGAAGATGTGCTATAATAAAAAGCAGGAAGTGATTACTATGAATCAATTATCAGATAAAAATACAGAAAATACCGGATTCCGCAGTCTTTCCCGGCGGCAGCGCATATTATTCTTGGCCGGACTGCTCTGTTTCGTGACCGGAGCCAGTATTCTGAGTTTTTACGGCATCCGCAAGGCTTGCAGAATCTATCAGAAATACAGGCTTATGAAAGAAAATTTCGTAGTAGAAATTGCAGAGCTTGATATCAAAGCTCCCGTACTGGAAGGAACAGAAAATGAAATTCTCTCGAAAGCCGCCGGACACTTCACAGGAACAGGAGAGCCGGGCAGGGGCAATTACTGCATCGCCGCGCACAGCAGTACAATCTATAAAGAATATTTCAATCATCTCAAGTACGCACAGAACGGAATGGAAATTATACTCTATGACAAAGAAAAACACAGCTTTTCTTACAGCATTCAGGAAATCTTCATTGTAGAACCAAGCGAAGTGTGGGTTCTGGAGGATTTCGGCGATGACAGAATTACACTCATTACCTGCACGGACGACGGCACACAAAGACAGGTTGTAGTGGGAATTCTGCAATAAACAGAAAACGGCAGAGTCTTAGTCAATAAGAATCTGCCGTCTGATTTTTTTAAAAATGCAGTGTTTCTGCAATCAGAGCACTGACTGCTTCTTTTTGTGTCTGCCAGTAGAAATGACTTCCGCTGAAACTGATTATCTTGATTTCTCCGGAAGTAAAGCGTTTCCAGCCGTCCAGACTGACATGTTTCAGCATTGCGTCTTCTTTGCCGTAAAGCACTGTGAGATCACAGCCGAAATTCACCTGTTCCGGATTAAGCCGGTAAGTTTCCACCATACGCACATCATGCAGGAGTGTCCTGTTCAGCATTTCCTGCAAACCGGCATCCGGCACGGAGGCTGAAAGGCCGTTCTGTTCAAAAAAATTCAGAATTTCTTCATCAGAAAGCGTTTCTGCATTCCCGAACAGGCTGACGGGTATATCCGGCGGATTTTTCCCGGAAAGAAACATGTGCACAGGTGCAGGAAAACCGTTTTCCAGTGCCTGACGGACAAATTCCGCTGCCAGTGCCGTGCCCATGCTGTGTCCGAATACGGCATAGCCGTTCTGGAGCTGCTGTGAAAAATCCGGCAGTCCTGCAACAGCTTCTTCTATCGACGCAGGAAACGGTTCCGAAGCACGCGTAAACCGTCCGGCAAGTTCCGGCGTGATAACATCCAGACTTTTCGGAAGATACCGCCGGAATACGCTGTAACTCTTTGCAGAGCCGCCGGCATGAGGAAAGAAAAACAAAGTCATGCTTTTTTCTCCATAGGAGTACCCTTTTCGTTCAGCAGGTCGAAAATTTCTCCTGCACGGCTGACTGTTGCTACCATGGAAAGCGGCACATTCAGCTGATAAATTTCTGTAATATGAGATCCCAGTCCGAACAGTCCGAGGGAATCCAGATACAAATCGTCAAATACATCTGTTTCGCGGGTAATTTCTTCCGCGCTGACTCCTACATAGTCAGATACATTTTTTACAAATTCGTTCCAGTCAAGATGGTTCATAATTGATGATACTCCTTTTTTCTGAGATTTTTAAACTGAATTTTGCCGATATCTTTTGGAATTTCTTCCACAAGAATAATTTTATCCGGGACTTTATAAGCGGCCAGTTTGCCGTCAAAAAACCGTGCAATTTCGCCCCGTGTGATGCGCACATCGCCTTTTGGCTGAAGATAGGCAACAATCTGCTGTCCAATGACAGGGTGCGGTTCGTCTGTTACGGCGGCCGCAGTGATATCCGGATGTGTCAGCAGACAGGATTCCACTTCTTCGGCATAAACCAGATTGCCGCCGCGCTTGATAATCCGCTTGCTTCTTCCGGCAAAGCGCACCACGCCGTCAGGGAGCTTCCGGACTAAATCGCCTGTACAGAACCAGCGGCGGTTCTGTTCGTCTGTGAAGATTTTTTCAGCAGAAAGTTCCGGATTATTGACATATTCCGTGATAACGCCGTCTGTCCATACACAAAGTTCTCCTGTTTCGCCTTCCGGGACATCGTGATGATTTTCATCTATTACCCGGAAATCTGTGAAAGAAAGCTTACGGAAATCACTGGGGTCAGAATCGCCGTCTCTGTCAGAATCCCATACTACCATGGTGCAGGTTTCTGACGAACCAATGACGTTAATCACGCGGATATGCAGTTTCTTCACAAAGATATCTGCAATTTCCTTAGGCAGGACTTCTCCTGCAAAATAGCAGATGCGCACTCCGGACAGGTCACTGTTTTCAAATTCCGGCGAGGAAAGCAGCACTTTGGCAAGCGTGGCAGTCAGCTGAATGACAGTTACATGATATTGATGAATCATGTTCAGAAAACCTGCCGGATTGAACTGCGGCTGATACATGACAGTGCCGCCTTTCAGGGCCATCTGCTGACCCATGCCAAAACCGCCCTGATGATACAGTGTCATTCCCAGCAGCATGACATCTTCTGATGTCAGGCCTAAATAATCGCCCATATCCTTCTGTGTAGAAAGAAATCCGCCGGAAGGCACTGCAAGAATCTTGGGAGTGCCCGTGCTTCCGGATGTACATGCCAGTGACATGGTATGCAGAGCTTCCGGACGGTAAATATCACAATGTGTTTTGCCGTAACGGCTGATAAAATCAGCATCAGAAAGATAGCATTCTTCTTCCGGAATATTTTTGGCAAAGCAGATGACTTTCAGCATATCGAACGTTTCCGGCACAAGGCTGTGAATTGCCTGTAGAATTTTATTGGAACGATACTGTTCGGCGGCGAACAGCATCCGCACACCTGTTGCCGGAAGCAAAGCAGAAAGTTCCAGCGAACCGCTCTGGGGGTCAATCGGAACAGGCTGTGCTCCGATCCGGACAGCCGACCAGAAAACAATAAACCATTCGATACTGTTAGGCATGACAATGCCGATTTTTTCATCTGCCTGAATGCCGAGGTTCTGCATTGCTGACCCGAAAAGAGCTGTTTTTTCCATAAATTCCTGATAAGTCAGTTCCTGCTGGTCAATCCGCAGCAGTACTTTATCCGGCGTTTGCTGTGCAAACTGGCTGTAATATTCAAAAAAACTGTTCATTTATTTTCTCCTGTCAGCCGTGCAGCAATGAAATCCGCTGCAAGATGTTTTACCCAGTGATACTGTTCTCCTACGGGCATTGCGTGCATGATAGTTTCTTCCGAAACATAGGCAGGCTTTTCCGTCACTTTCAGCCGTTCTTTATAGCCTGTTGCCTTGCTGTAGAGTGCATCAGAAGCTTCCGGACTCATCCAATTGTCATCATCGCTGTGAATCATCAGGAAATCCGTTGTGATATTGCCTTCTGCAAGGATATTCATGCTTTCCATATAGTCATCATTTGTCTGATAGGAAGTCCATTTGCCTTTTTTCATCCAGATGGGGACAGATTCCAGCGTTGCATAATAAATCATCAAAGGAAACAGACTGACACAGCATCTGACATCCTGTTTTTTGACAGAAGCCCGGAATGCATAGCCGCCGCCCATACACAGACCGAAATTTGCAATTCTGCTGCTGTCGAGATCGGCGCGGCTGTCAATGAACTGATAAATTCCCTCAAAAGCGGCTTCCAGCTCGTCGCCGCCGCACTTGACATGATTCCAGATGACTGCGCCGCCTGTGCCGGGCATATCCGGAGTAATCACAGCGATGCCTCTTTCATTCAGGGGCTTGGCGAGCATATCGAGTTCTTCTTTGCAGCTGCCGATTCCGGAATAAGTAATTGCAACAGGATAGCTTTTCTGACTGCCGTCATCGGGAAAATGAATATATGCCGGCAATGTTCCGTAAGCTGTCGGGATTTCTACAGCTTCTATTTTATGATCGCATAAAGCGGCATATTTTTGATAAGTTTCTGCAAGGCTGTTATAAATTGCAATTTTCTGTTCCAGATCCTGAATATTGACCATATAGCAGGCATACCAGCATTCGGCCACCATTTTGGCATAAGCACGGGCAGAAATCCGGCAGCCTCTGACCTCGGCCTCATCGCGCAGAGCGGCATAATGATTAATTTTCTTTTCCCATTCGCCGAGCCATACGGCCTGTATTTTCTTTCCGCTCATCACATCGATCTCATCCACTTTTTTCAGAACATATTCTGTATCAAAGGGGTCACTGCCATAGAGCATAGATCTTGTGACAACGGGATTCAGCAATTCTCTGATTGACCATTTCATAAAAATATCAGTTCCTTTCTTGTTCCGGGGCAGTATATTTCCATGCATTTTCGCGCTGCATTTCTGTAAACTGCATATAAATCCTGTAGGGATTGACCTGTGTATATTTCCGGATAACGGCAAGCATTGCATCCGCAAAAAATTCCAGAAATCCGGCTTTGTTTCCCTGATATGCTTCCGGAAGAATATAACGGAATTCGCCGAAAAATACAGTTTCTTCCGAGTGATTCATATACATAGTGCATTCATCCAGCATGAGCATGACTGCCGGCAGAGGTTTATGAAGAATTTCTGAGAGAGTTTCTGACAGTTCTTTCAGAAATTCCTGTTTTCTGTCAGGGGTAAAGGGGTAGTTGGTTTTCAATTGTGCAATGGGCATGACGATTCCTCTTTCATTCGGAAATTTTTCTGAAAATCAGAGAAGCGTTATGACCGCCGAATCCGAACGAGTTGGAAAGCACTGTCCGGATGTCTTTTCTGACTGCCTGATTGGGGATATAATTCAAATCCAGAGCCGGATCAGGTTCATCAAAATGCACGGTCGGCGGAAGAATTCCTGTTTCCAGTGCCTTGATGCAGGCGATGCCTTCCAGCACGGCACATGCGGCGAGCGTATGGCCGACTGCTGCTTTCACAGAAGAAACGGGAATATCCTGTGCATATTGGCCGAATACTTCTTTTACTGCCATAGTTTCATATAAATCATTCAGATAAGTAGAAGTTCCGTGTGCATTGATATATTCTATTTCCTGAGGGGCAATGCCGGCATCTTCCAGAGCCAGCCGCATGGATTCCGCCATGCCTTTTCCGTCCGTCATGGGAGCGGTCAGGTTGAAGGCTTCACAGCACATGGATGCCCCTGCAAATTCGCAGTAGACTTTTGCATTCCGTGCGGCAGCATGTTCTTCCGATTCCAGAATGATACAGCCGCCGCCTTCGCCCATGATGAAACCGTCACGGTTTTTCGTAAAAGGCCGGCAGGCAGTTTCCGGATTGGGATTCGATGACATCGCCAGCAGCTGATTGAAGCCTTTCAGAACCGTATCATTTACCAGATAGGACAGTCCGCCGACAATTGCCATATCGCAGATTCCGGCTGTAATCAGTCTTTTTGCGAGTGCCATGGCATATCCGGAAGATGCACACGCCGTACTCATATTGAATGACGGCCCTTTGATGCCATAGCGGATGGCAATCATTGCAGGAACTTCGCTTGGCATACGTTTCAGCGTAATATGCGATTTTGTTTCCCGTTCGGCACCTTCATAGGAATTATCTGCAAGACCGTAGATAACAGCAATTCTGCCTGTATCCAGTGCGGAAAAATCTGCGCCGCAGTCCTCGATGGCTTCTCCGGCGGAGAGCAGTCCCATTCTTGCGCTTTTCGTCGTTGCACTGAGCATACGTTTTTTCCAGTATTTAGAAGTCAGCTGCTCGAAAGCATCGTCCACTTCGCAGGCAACGGAAGTATCATACAGTTCCGGCGAAACGCGGGTGAATGTTTTCATGCCGCTTTTTCCCTGAATCAGCGCATTCCAATAATCAGAGACGTTAAGGCCGACTGCTGTCACAGCTCCCAGCCCTGTAACCAATACTTTTTTCATATAATCTGATACACCTCGTTAGTTATAATATAGCTGAAACAGACTGTTCCGGTTCTGATACGATGCAAAACCGGTTTTCTGATAAAGTCTGCCGAGTGCTGCCGAAACAGCTTCTGTCCCGTATTTGTGATAATACTCCGGCAGGGGAGCGGCCAGTCCGAGCGTACTGCTGACGGCGGCAAGCAGCTGTTGGGAATCTGCTCCGGATTCTGAAAGCGCAGCAGCAGTTTCATTCAGAAGAAACGCTGTCATATAGAGTTCTGCTTCCTGACAGGGATTGCCTGTAGGCTGTTCCCGCTGTGCAATAAAATCCAGAAAACAATGTGTGCCTGTGCCGCAGCCGCTGTCAAGCCATTTCTGCATGGTACGGCAGCCGGATTCCAGAAGCGCATGATTCCGAGACAGACAGAAATGCATCTGATTTTCTGCCAGCAGTCCCAGACCGATGCTGTCCAGCATGACAAACGGGTCTGCCATCGGAAACAGCGGTTCCCATGCGGCGGAAAGCTCCCTGACAGAAATCTGAAACAGGTCACACAGCACCAGTGCATGAGAAATCATGCAGGAAAGTATCTGATTCAGCCAGACCTGATAATCTCCTGAAAAAATAACAGATTTTTTTCCGCAGTCTGTTAAAATCTGCTGTGCGGCAGTGCGCGTCTGTCCGGAAGTTTCCGGCAGAAGACTGATTTCAGCGAATTCTGATAATCTGACAGGATAAAAGAAATGCATTCCTGCACAGCGTTCTTTCCGGGGAATTTCTGAAAAAATACCGCGGATATCCAAAGAAGATGTATTTGTCAGAAGCAGACAGTTTTCTGATACAATACCGGCAGTTTCCCGGAATATTTCTTGTTTCAGCTCCGGATTTTCCGTGACTGTTTCAAGAATTATTTCACAGTCAGCGAGTTCATGCAGGGATTCTGTAAAACGAAACGCATTCTGTCTGCGGAGAAGCTGTTCCTGTGTCATCAGCTTTCTGCGGTGCTGTCTGGCGAGTGCTTTCATGACAGCATCTGTATCTGCCTGGGCATCATGCCGGACGTATATTACAAATTCTGCATTCAGACTGCCGGAAAGCAATGTGAAAATATCCTTTCCCATTTTTCCGTAACCAATCAGACCGATTTTCATGAGACAGCCTCCTGTTTTTCCTGATAAAGCCGGATATATTCCCTGTAACACTCCGGCTGAAAACGGATATTCTTATGCAGAAACTGAATCAGTGCAAAAGCTTCCTGCAATCCTTGTTTTTTCTCTGTCAGGATATCCGCCCAGCCGATCTGGAAGGCTTCCTCTGCGGGGATGAGTCTGCCGGTCATGACCAGTTCATAAGCTTTCTGCATTCCGCATAATTCGATTGTACGGGCAATGCCGCCCAGCCCCGGCAGGATGCCGAAAGTGGATTCCGGCTGTCCGATGCGTGCGCCTTTTTCCGTGATTCTGTAATGACAATTCAGGGCGATTTCACTTCCCGAACCGATACAGAATCCCGTTACTACGCTGATGACCGGAAACGGCAGATCTCTCAGAAACGTAAAATGCCGTTTCTGAATTTTATGACTTTCCGGAAGTGTTCCAGAAGCATCATCATAGATTTCAGTGCCTGCCCGTTCCGCAAGAGCGGCGACATCTGCGCCGACACTGAAATGCCGGCCGTTTCCGCAGAAAATCAAGCCGTGAATTTCCGTTCCGGCTTTCCTGGAAATCTGTTCCATGACTTCTTCAAATTCCTCATGAAACAAGCCCGTCATCAGATTATTTTTCGGCGCGTGCATGGCAACAGTCAGAATATGATTTTCTTCTGTCAAAGTAATATCAGCCAAGGGAATCACCTCTGTTTTTCTCAGCAACAAGGCGATAAAACGCTCTTGATTCGCTGGTGAGTACATCTTCTGCCGTTCCGGAACGTGCCGTGACAAAGCAGGCGGTAATCTCCCTGTTCTGCATAGGAGTCTTGTCCCTGAAAAGCGCGGCAGCATAAGCCTGTGTATCCTGCGGCGGAATGATCATATCGAAAAATCCGGTAGTTTCCGGATCAGGATTTTCAGAAGCCAGTGCTGTCAGAAAAGGGGCAGCGGCAAAAAACTCATGAAGAGCTTCCGGATTTCCGGCCGTCAGCTGACCGTCATCCTGTACAATCAGCAGGCAGGGAGAACCTGTTTTTACAGAAAGCAGTTCTTCCAGAGCTGTGATTTCAGAAATTTCCGTTACAAATTCTGAATATGCAATTTTCATGAATTTCCCTCCTCCAGAATTTTCATAATTTCTTCGGGCACATCATGCATGATGCGGTCACGGCTGACAAAAATGACTTTGCCTTTTATCCGGCAGGAAAGAATGCCTGTGCCGTCATGATAGATTTTATGTTCGCAGACCAGCACGGAACCGCTGCTGCTGAAATCAGATTCAATCCGGATTTCGTCAAAAAGTTTCAGTTCATGCAGATAACGCTGTGTGCTTTCCATCACGACGGGAAAAAGCATATCTGTCACAGACATTAATTGATGAATTTTCATGAAATTCCAGAGAGCCGTTTCTGCATACTGGAGATAAACGGCATTATTCACATGCCCGAAAGAATCGAGTTCGTATCCTCTGACAGTCAGGCGGCAGGTACTATGCTTCATGATGTTCACGCTCCCGGAGAAGTGCTTCAAATTTGCCCTGTGAAGGGTCTTTCATGCCGTCGGCATCACGGGCGAGTGTTTCCGTGACCGCGCGTATCTGTGCAGGAGAAATGCCGGAAATCAAATTCTGTACAAACTGTACAGTTTCCGGAAAGGCATCTTTTTGTTCTGTTATTTTCGTCACGAGTCCGGCAGAAAGTGCCTGCTGTGCAGTAAGCATTTCGCCGCGCAGAATCATTGGCAGAGCCTTTTCTCTGCCGAGCAGACGGGCAAGCCGTTCCATGCCGCCCATACCGGGGACGACTCCGTGCATGATTTCCGTCAGGCCGAGGACTGCTTTCGGCGAAGCAATCCGGAACTGACAGCTTAATGCAATTTCCAGACCGCCGCCGAAACAGCCTCCATTGACGGCGGCCGCTGTCACCAGCGGAAGCCGTTCGATTGTATTCAGAAGTTCCCTTGCTTTGCGGAGTTTTTCAGAAATCGCCGGAATATCCGGATTTTCAAAAAGAGATGTATCTGCACCATGGGAAAAATGTCTGCCTTTGCCTGTGATAATCAATGCACAGATCTGCGGCCGGGCATCCAGCCAGGAAAGAAGAGCTTCACGCTGGATAAATTCCGGTTCTGACAGCAGATTTTTCGTTCCGTTTTCGATTGTCAGCACAGCAATCCTGCCTTCTGCGTGCAGTTCGGCAAGACCGGACTGCATGACGGTTTCTTCACTGGTTGACAATGTCATCACCGTACTGATAAATTTTATAGAACATTTCCAGCACATCATGCATAGTATTCATCGGCGTTTTCAGGATATATTTTCCGATACTCTGCAATTTGATTTCCATGTTATATTTTTCGGCTGTCATTTCGATCAGTTCCACGAACATCAGGGAATCACTTTCCAGATCTTCCTGCAAATTTGTATCTTCTGTGATTGCATTTTTATCTGTTTCGCATTCTTCGGCGTAATAATCAAATACCATTTCTTTGATTTCCTGCTTGACAGCTTCTGTAATTTCTCTCATGATAAAAACCTCCGTAGATAAAATATAAATTAAGAACAGATATCTTCAAACGTATAAATTCTGCATTTTCTGCCGACACGTGAAAATCTGCTTAAAGAACCGCTGGCACTCATATCAAAAAATTCAGTAACTCCCAGCGATTCCAGTTTTTTCAGTGCAAGGTCCCAGCGCATTTGTGTATAGACATTCCGCTGGTTTTCTCCTGCGATATCCTCTGCTGTTTCCAGAATATTGCCGTCAAACACGGACAGCATGGGATATTCCGGTTTATGATATGCAATCTGCTTGCAGTACTGGATATATTCATAAGAATAATTCTGCATCATGGCATGATGAAAGGCCGTGCCCGTGTGCAGACGGAACGCTTTCAGCGCACCCTCGGCAGTGCAGAGTTCAATTGCTTTTTCGACAGCACTGGCTTTTCCGCTGATCATAATATGAAAAGAAGAATTGGAACTGCCAATGACAAGCTCTTCCGGGCTGAATGTATTCCGGAACAGTTCTGTCAGATCATTATAGGAAAAACCGATGATAATTCCTGTATCCAGCTCTATATTCTGCTGATCGAGCATCCGGAGCATGGAACGGTGCGTCATGACAATATCCCATGCTTCTTCATGCCGGATTGCGCCGAAGCAGGCACTGGCACTGACAATGCCGGAACTGTAGCCGATGCCGATATCCGGCAGAATGTTTCTGGAAAGACAGAATTCATAAATAATTCTGTCACAGATAAACGGCACCAGCCATTCTGCAATTTTGGCATCATAGCCTGTATTTTTCTGGATATCCCTGTTCAGGTGCAGCCTTTCGCAGGCGGCAGCGTAAAGAACAGCAAACTGCTCTGTGAGTTCCGGCGTGAGTTTGGCAAGCAGTTTTTCATAATTCGGGCCTATGCCGTTGAATAAAAATGCTTTCTGATACATGGAGCTTCCTCCGGTTTACTGATAGCGTTCGTCAATGACACGGGCTGTTTTCTTCATACTGCGCGGCAGTACGCCGATTTCCACTACTTTGACAATCGGGGTAAAGCCGATGCGGTTCTTGAATGCTTCTGCAATCCGTCCGGCAAGCTGAGCGAAATCATGTTCGCCGCCTGTTTCCACATAGACACGCATCAGGTCTTTGCCCTCAAAATGAGAAATGCGAATCTGGTATTCGCTGGAAACTTCTTCAAAACTGCCGAGCACTTCTTCAATCTGGTTAGGAAATACGTTTACGCCGCGGAATTTCATCATATCATCCGTACGGCCTGCGATCACATCCAGACGGGGATAACAGCGGCCGCACGGGCAGGTTCCGGGAAGAATCCGGGAAAGATCATGTGTTCTGTAGCGAATCAGCGGCGCACCTTCTTTTACCAGTGTGGTAATGACAATTTCACCTGTTTCGCCGT
>DFJS01000063.1 GCA_002373165.1 Ruminococcus sp. UBA3665 | reverse complement strand
TCGTTGATATAGAAATAACGGCCGCCCATATCGACAGGGACGTTATTATAACGATAGCGTGTAATTCTTCTCAGGCGGGCATCTTTATAGAAATGATAACCGCCGGCGGTATTGGAAATCAGGGAGAAGAAAGCCTGGGTACCAAGATAGTTAATCCACGGATAGGGTGTTCTGGGGGATGTGATGACATATTCTTTGTTGACATCATCGAAATGACCGAACTTCTGCATAGCAAAAAAACTCCTTTTCATGATAAATTATTTTATTTTTTATTGTTCCTGATAATAGAACTTATGAATATTATAACATATTCCGGAAATATTAGCAAGTCTTTTCTGACATTTTTTCCGGAAAGGCACTGCTGAAAATCTTCTTGATTATTTGTGCATTTTGTCTGAAAGATATGAAACAGATTTTACAGAATCGTGAAGAAATGATAGTTAGTCTGCAATAAAATTATCCTCTGCTTCTTGTTCATAATCTTCTTTATTATTTTTCTTTGCTTTCATTTCTATAGCAGCATCTCCTACTTTTACACTGAATTTATCAATAAAACAAACAATCAGTGCTACAATGCCTATAATACCTACAATAATTAAAAACAATTCCAACGTAGAAATGATAATTCCAGTTTTAGGATTATACACTAAATTTGATCTCCTCATACAAAATCCTCTCTTATTTAATGGTGAAGAAATGCTGATGGAATGCCTTGCTTTGTCCGGGAGCAAGCTCCTGATAGCCCGTTACAGAATCAGGCATGTCCAGATTGGGTGCATCAATCATAGCACTCATGGGTTCGGGACAGAAATAACCATTGAAGCCCTTGTCATTCCAGAAAATCCAGAATTTATATTCTTCGCCGACTTCATAGCAGATTTTCTTCTTGGATTTGACATCTTCTGCAATCACGCCGTAAAGATTTTCGCCGTGATACTCTGTATGTTCTGCAAAATACATTTCATTGTCGATATTTTGGAGCACAGGATGACGGGTGCCGTTCTTGTATTCCTGATCCTGAGAGGTCAGATCAACAAATTCACCTGTCGGAAGGCATCTTTCGTTCAGAATCCAGCGTTTTCCGATGGGTGCAAGAAGTCTCTCATCTTCCTGCTTTGCGCCGTCCACAAACGGGGAATTGATTGTTGTATGTGTCGCTACAGAAACGGGCATCTGCTTATCAGAAAGATTTGTCAGTTTGAATTCATATTCCAGTCCGCAGGAGGAAAGCGTAAACAGAAATTCTGCTTTGAATTTGATCGGCAGATATTTGAAGAATTCGTCTTTTTCGTCATAAAGATATTCTGTCCGGCACCATGCGGAATTGGCATCGGCTTTCTGTTCGGTTACAGTATGCGTTCTCTTGTGCAGAAAGCCGTGAATATGATTATGATAGGGAGCTTTCTCGTTGACCGGAAGCTGATACACGGCATCAGAAGTTTTCAGCACACCGTCAGCAAAACGGTTCGGGAGATAGAGAGTCGGCAGACCCCAGACTTCTGCGGACTGGAGCAGGCTTTTGAGTGTATTTTCGGGGCTGAACCGGAAGAATTCCACGCCGTTTTTGTCATCATGCAGCCGGATGACATTGGAGCCTACCTGCGGCGCAATCAATGCAGTATAGCCTCCGGCCTGGAGCTGAACGCACTGCATACCGCCGAATTCGATTAAATTTGTCTGATTCATAGAAAAAATCCTCCTTATAGCTAATATAGATAATTTTATTATAGCATAATTTTCCGGATTTGTCTATAGAGAAACTATGAATTTTATGGTTATAAAGGTTCAAGCAAAAATATCCTGATTTGCAGGGCTTGCCCGGTCAGATTTGTGCAAAATCACGATTTTTAAAATTTCGCTCTGAAAATGTACCGTTTCGGCCGCAAAAAAGCGATTTTCCACTTGCAAAATGCGGAAAAGCATGGTATAATAACTACATCTGCGGTTTTTAAGCAGATACAGCGTTTTTCAAAAAAATATCAAGAACAAGGAGGAACAACATGGAAAACTCAACATCGGAAAAAGTACCTGTTTCCAGACCTGCCGCACAGCAGACCAAAAAAGCATCCGGCACAGGACTGAAAGACTGGTTTTTCCGCAGCCGTTATTACCTGATGGCCTTTTTTATCCCGATCATCCTGATGTATATCTGCTATGCAATCTTCGGGCTTTACCCGTTCGGGGAGCAGTCTGTCCTTGCGCTGGACTTCAATGCACAGTATGTTTATTATTTTGAGGCTCTGCGGGATGCCTTCTGGGGAGACGGCAGTATTTTCTACAACTGGAGCCGGAATCTTTCCGGCGGTTATATGGGAGTCATTGGCTATTATCTGGCGAGCCCGTTCACATTGATTGTCATGCTTCTGCCGGAAAAAATGATGCTGACCAGTCTGCTGCTTATGATTCTTGCAAAAATTGGTTCGGCAAGCCTGACATTTCATGTTTATCTGCAAAAAAGCAAGAAATTACAGCCGCTGCCGGCATTAATGTTTGGCATTTTATATTCTCTGATGGCCTATATGGTAATTCAGACAATTGACCCCATGTGGCTGGACGGTCTTGTTTTTCTGCCGCTGATTGCGCTGGGCGTGGAATATCTGATAGACGACGGCAGAAAAATCAATTATATTATTCCCATTGCCGTCATGTTTGTAGCAAATTTCTATATTGGCTACATGATTGGCATTTTCACAGCAATTTATTTTATTTACTATCTTTTTTTCGGCACAGAGCAGAAAAACCGCAAAATTTCAGATATGTTCTACACCTGCATGACATTCGGCGTATGCACCATTGTTGCTGTGATGTGTGCCGCCTTTATGATTCTGCCTGTATACAAGGCACTTTCGCTGGGCAAATTTGATTTTACCGAGCCGGATTACAGTTTCAAAACACAGTTTGACCCGATTATTCTGTTCCGGCAGCTGCTGACCTGTCAGTATGACTCTGTCAACGTGCAGGGCAGTCCGGAAATCTACTGCGGTATTCTGACCGTTGTGCTTCTGCCGCTGTTTTTCCTGAACAGGAAAATTACACTCAGATCTAAATTAGGCTATGGATTTCTTTTGCTGGTGATGTTTTTCAGCATGTATATCAAGCCCCTGGATATGTGGTGGCACGGCGGTCAGGTGCCGAACTGGCTGCCTTTCCGCTATTCGTTCATTGTATCATTCATTCTGCTTTCCATGGCCGCATCCTCTTTCAAAGAGCTGGAACATGTAGACCTGAACTATCTGGGCGGAGTCTTTTTCGGATTTCTGGCATTATGCCTGTATATCAATTCGCAGAATTATGACAGCATGGACGAAATGAAATCTATCTGGCTTTCCATCGGCTTATCTGCGGTATATCTGCTGCTGCTGTACGGCATGATTGTCAAAAAATCGCGGCTTGTTCTGCCGATTATCATGCTTTGTGCTGTTTCCGGAGAACTGATGTTCAATACTGTAGAAACTATGCACGCTGTCGATAAGGAAGTAGCCTATTCTTCCCGTGCATCTTACAGAACTTTTGTGCAGTCCGGCCGTGCCGCTGTCGATAAGATGGAAAAACTTGATTCCGGTCTGTATCGTTCTGAAAAAACATTTACCAGATGCGTCAATGACAATATGGCATTTGGCCTGAAAGGCCTGACACATTCCAGCTCTGTCATGAACGCACAGACACTGAATTTCATCGAAACTATGGGCTATAACATGAGAAGTTATTATTCCAGATACGACGGCACAACAGAACTGGCCGATTCCCTGCTTGGCATCAAGTACGTTCTGGACAGAGGCGATAATGATTACCGTCCGCTTCTGCATCCGTCTTATAACAAAGTAGAGGAATATAATTACGATGACTATGACGACCCCAACGAAGACGGTTCGCCGAAAAACAAAACTATCAGCATTTATCAGAATCCCAATGCACTGGGCATGTGCTATCTTGTCAGCAGTGACCTGCTGAGAATTGATCACCTGGGCAATGATAATCCTTTCAACAGTCAGAACGTTCTGTTAAGCACCATGATGAACGAAACACAGTTTGACGAAGCCGGCAATATTGCATCTGTAACAGAATATTATACACCTGTTTCCGATCTGGAAACAGTACTGGGAGCTGTTACTGTTTCGGATTACAACGGTCAGCCCACGTATACCAAAATGGAAAGCGGCGACCCGACAATCGATTATCGCTTTACCGTAACTGCCAACAAAAGAATTTATGCTTATCTGAAAACCGAAAACGAACAGGCCGTCAATCTGTGGCTTGGTACCTGGGACAATGTGATAGAAGACTATCAGTTCAAGCCGTTCGGCAGATATTTCGAGACAAGAAATTACTGCATTCTTGACCTTGGCGTATACGAACCCGGCACAAAAATTTCCCTGCGTGTGACTGTCGACAATGACCAGAATGCAACCATCATCAAAGCACCGTATTTCTATTATTTCAATGAAGAAGTCTTCCAGGAGGATATTGATGTTCTGAAAACACAGCAGCTGGATCTTCAGAAATTCAATGCCACCTATCTGCGCGGTACAGTCACTGCCCAGGAAAATCAGATTCTGTTTACTTCCATCCCGTATGAAGACGGCTGGACTGTGAAAGTAGACGGCCGGAAAGTGACAGTCACCAATCCGGAAACAGAGCAGGAAGAAACACCTCACTGCCTGAAAGCTATGATTTATGTTCCGCTGGAAGCCGGAACTCATACTATCACTATGAGCTATACGCCGCCTTATTTTGTTCTGGGTGTGCTGATGCTGGCAGTGGGTATTGTCATTATTATCATGTTCTATCAATATGACAGAAAAAATAATAAAGTCCTGATTGCAAAAGTCCGCAACAAGAGACGCGAGGCTATGCAGGCTGAAAAAGCTGCATCTTAATCCGGAAAAATCAGAAAGGACGGTATTCTGCCGTCCTTTGCTGTATCAAATCCGACGGCTGTCTCATATATTAAAAAAGGAGGATTTATCATGAAATTCAGAAAAAAATATCTGATTCCTGTTTTTCTGCTTCTGAGTGTTCTGTTTTCCAAAGCGATCTATGATTTTCTGTTCCATAACAGAACGCTGTATTATATTCAGCCTGTTTCTTTGATAGACGGCCAGCCTGCCGAAAATTATTATATTGCCCATACAAACCAGAATCAGACAAAAACAATCCTGGTTCTGTCTGACGAGAATTTAACTGCCCGACAAAACATGCAGACTCCGGTTATTGTCACAGGAAAAGTAACAGGATTAAGAATCAATTATGACGATATCTGGGGAATTTCCATGCCCTATCTTTCGTATCAGTTCAAAACAGATCAGGTACTACAATAGGAGCTGTTTTATGTATTTTTATCAAATCTTACATGCCTGTGAAGAAGCCGCTCTCACAAAAGAATTTTTAAAACTCTGTACGGATTCGCCGGATTTGCATCACACACAGAAAATCTTTCAGGAATTTTTAAAACACATCAAAAATCTGCAACCCGAAATTTCAGAAGAATGGACTCTTTTTATGCGGCATGTTCAGAATGATGCCGGAGAAGATTACGAACATGTTTATGCCAAAAATTCTCATGATTCCCAGTCATTCGGAATTATAGCCGTCCCTTGGAAAAAAATACTCGGCTGGCATCATAATTAATCCAGAAGGAGCTGATTATTAATATGATTACTTTGCAGGTTCCTGCCACAAGTGCCAATCTTGGCGCGGGCTTCGATGCCCTTGGTCTTGCGCTGCAATATTATAATACAATCGAAATGGAAGAAAACGACAGAATTGAAATTTCCGCGCCGGAAAATCCGAACGTCCCCACAGATGAAAAAAATCTGATTTATACTTCGGCAAAAGATCTGTTTGAAGTCTGCGGAAAAAAATTAACAGGCCTGAAACTGATTCAGCATGACAGAATCCCCATGACCCGCGGCCTTGGTTCGAGTTCGGCCTGTATCGTGGCCGGACTGGTCGGCGCAAATACACTGCTGGGCAATCCTCTGAATACGGATGATCTTGTCGATCTGGCCGCACAAATTGAAGGCCATCCCGATAATACTGCCCCCGCCCTACTGGGCGGCATTGTGACAGCAGTCTTCGACGGCCGGCGCGTTCACTGGGTAAAGCAGGAAGTCTATACAAAATTAAGATTTGTCGCCATGATTCCCGATTTTGAACTCAAAACCGAAAAGGCCAGAGCCTGTCTGCCATCGGAAGTCTCTCACAAGGATGCTGTTTATAATCTTTCCAGAGCCGCTTTATTTTCGGCCTCTCTTCTGACTGGAAAATTTGAAAACCTGCGGACAGCTACACATGATAAGCTTCACCAGCCTTACAGAATGGCCTTGATCCCTCATGCAAGAGAAGTCTTCGATATTGCCTATGCACACGGGGCCTATGCGGCCTATATTTCCGGAGCCGGCCCTACCGTCATGGCAATTGCCGATGAAGAAAATACTTATTTTGCCGGGAAAATGCGTTTCTCGCTGGATAACGCCGGGCTGAAAGACTGGGAAGTTCATGACCTTAAAATTGACAACGCCGGCTGTGTTTTATTATAATTCCTGAAAATCTGTCCGTATTTCCGGGCAGATTTCGCTTTTGTGAGTTTTTGTTAAAATACTCTTGACAAATTCTTTGTTTTTTGTTATAATTGAAACAGTCCGCCGGATTATCAAAAAAATCAATTGCCTGTTCTTAGGTTTTAACATAGTTAGTCTGTCTAACTGATATTGTATTATTCACATCGATATGGTATAATATAAGAAAATTTATCGAAAAAGAGGTTCTCACAAATGGAAAAACGTCATATCTACGCTGATCACGCCGCAACAACGGCTGTTTCTGATGAAGTGCTGAAAGAAATGCTGCCTTATTTTCAGGAGCATTTCGGCAATCCGTCCAGCATTTATTCCAAAGGCCGCGAAAATGAACGCGCCATTCTCGATGCCCGTGCCCGTGTCGCAAAATGCCTGAACGCTGACCCCAAAGAAATTTATTTCACAGCAGGCGGTTCTGAATCTGATAACTGGGCAATCAAAGGCACTGCTGACCGTCTGGCCGCCAAAGGCAAAAAGCATATTATCACAACCGTATTTGAACATCATGCTGTACTGCATACCTGCGAATTTCTTGAAAAACACGGCTTTGAAATCACTTATCTGCCTGTCAGCCCGGAAGGTCTGGTCAGTCCCGAAGATGTCGAAAATGCCATCCGGGAAGATACTGCTCTGGTGACTATCATGTATGCCAATAACGAAATCGGCACAATTCAGCCGATTCCGGAAATCGGAGCAATCTGCAAAAAGCATAAAGTCCTGTTCCATACAGATGCCGTGCAGGCAGTGGGCAATGTGCCGATTGATGTCAAGGCACAGAATATTGATATGCTTTCAATTTCCGGCCATAAATTCCATGCGCCCAAGGGCGTGGGCGTGCTGTATGTCAGAAAAGGCATTCTTCTGCCGAACCTGATTCACGGCGGCGGTCAGGAATCCGGCAAACGCGCCGGAACAGAAAATGTCCCCGGCATTATCGGCATTGCCAAAGCTCTGGAACTGGCAACAGCGGATATTCCCGGCAAAATTGCCAAGCTTACGCCTCTGAGAAACAAGCTGATTGACGGCATTCTGAAAATTGATCAGACAAGACTCAACGGCGACAGAGAAAAAAGACTCTGCGGCAATGTCAATATTTCCATTGTCGGCATTGAAGGCGAAAGCTTATTATTAATGCTGGATTATTACGGCATTCAGGCATCTTCCGGCTCTGCCTGCACATCGGGCTCGCTTGACCCGTCGCATGTGCTGCTGTCGCTGGGACTGGTTCACGAGGTAGCGCATGGTTCTCTGCGCTTAAGCTTCGGCGAGGATTTCACAGAAGAAGATGCTGATTATATTCTGGAGGTACTGCCCCAGATTGTCGAACGGCTGAGAAGCATGTCTCCCATGTGGGAAACTCTCACAAAAGAAAACAAAAAACTGGTATAATTACAAATCAGGAGGATTTTATCATGAATTACAGTGAAAAAGTTATGGATCATTTTACAAATCCGCGCAATGTCGGCGAAATTCCGGATGCTGACGGCATCGGCGAAGTCGGCAACGCCAAATGCGGCGA